>CAYYSH010000190.1:0-908 GCA_964474265.1 uncultured Anaerolineales bacterium | reverse complement strand
CCCTAATCCCTAATCCCTAATCCCTAATCCCTAATCTCCCATCTCTCCTTCGTGCCTGAGTGGACTACGCCGGCTGGGCCTGTTCGCGCAGCCGCGCCAGCTCTTCCTCGGCGACGGAGGGCTCGAGCTTCTTGAACAGTGGCTTGGGCTTGCGCAACACCTGGCCAGGGGCCAGTTCGCTGGGCTTCCAGCGGTCAGCCGGCCCCTCACTGGCGCGGTACACCAGTGCATCGTGGGTGACCCCGTCTTCATCGAAGGTCTCGATGCTCAGCTCGCCCAGCAGATCGTCGTCGTAGCCCAGATAGGTGTGCAAGGCCTGACAGGTGAAGGGGAGGAACGGGAACAGCAACGTTTTCAGGTTGTCGATCACCTTCAGGGCGACGAAAACAGCCGTGGCAGCCGCCTCGCGATCTTCCTTGATCAGCAGCCAGGGGGCGCGCTCGTCCAGCCAGCGGTTGCCGGCATGCGCCAGCGCGAAGGCTTCGGTGAGTGCCACCTTGAATTTGGCCTGATCCAGCAACTGCCCGACTGTGTCAAACGCGGCCTCCACCTGGCTGAGCATGTTGCGGTCGGCTTCGGTGAGCTCGCCGGGGGCCGGCACGCGCCCGTCGAACCGGCTGTGAGCAAAGTTGAGGACCCGGTTGGCCAGGTTGCCCCAGGTCGCCACCAACTCGTCGTTGTTGCGCCGCACAAACTCCGACCACGAGAAGTCGGCGTCCTTGCCCTCGGGGGCGGCGATGGTCAGATAGTAGCGCAGCGGATCGGGGTCGTAGCGCTCCAGGTAGTCGGGCAGCCACACGGCCCAGTTGCGGCTGGTGGACATGGGCTGGCCTTCCAGCGTCAGGTGCTCGTTGGCCGGCACGTCGTACGGCAGGTTCAGTTGCTGCGACGTGTCGTCAGTGTACAGC
>CAYYSH010000189.1:1693-6064 GCA_964474265.1 uncultured Anaerolineales bacterium | reverse complement strand
CCTGGAGCCCTGTTTTGACGGCCAACGCGGTTGGCCTGCTACTTGTGGACTTGCGCCGGACCATGCTGTCCAGCGATGTAGCGTGCCACGGCTCCTGGGTTCGACATGTTCGCCGGTGTTGGTGTGTGCAACCACTGCATATGACAACGAATCTGGGGATTGAACGAATTCGATCAATCCTCGGATTCGCTGTCATATGCGCGGACGTGCCACAAATATCTCTCCTCCGCATCACATACTGGGGAACCACCCCAAAATACCCGAGCTACCCAGACAACGCTGCAAGCCGTTCATAGATCGGCTCCAGAGCGGCGTAGGTCTGTTGGAACAACTCGTAGAGCGCCTGGTAGTGCGCATGCCGGCCCGGGTCGGGTTGCTCAGCCGGCGTCGCCGGCACGATGTCGCGCACCACGCTGAAATCCGGGAAGAGGCCGACGCCAATCCCGCCGGCCACGGCCGCCCCCAGCGCCGTCGCCTCAGCATCCAGGCTCAGGCGCAGGATGGGCAGGTTGTAGACGTCGGCCAGAATCTGGCGCCAGACCGGGCTGCGCGCACCGCCGCCGATCAGGCGCATGGCATCCACTTCCATGCCTTGCGACAACAGGGCGTCGAGGATCAGCTTGAGGTTGAAGGCGACGCCCTCCAGGACGGCTCGTGTCAGCTCTGCACGGCCGTGGGGCATGGCCAGGCCGATGAAAGCTGCCCGAGCGCGAGGATTCCAGTGTGGGCTGCGCTCACCCAACAGGTATGGCAGGAAGAGCAAGCCCCGCGAACCTGGCGGGATCTGAGCTACGGCGTCAGACAGCCCATCGCTTTCGTCTTCCAGGAGCCGCAGGAGCCAGTCTCGGGCGCCGCCGGCGGTTTGCATGGTGCCGGCGGGAAAATAGAGGTCCGGATCCAGGTGGGCAAAGGTGAAGGTGCGGCGCTGGGGATCGAAGATTGGGCGCCGTGTAGTCAGAGCGATCCACGAAGAGGAGCCGATGTAGTTGTAGGCGTCGCCCTCGTGGACCGAGCCGGCCCCCACCGTGGCACAGGCTCCGTCCCCCCCGCCGATGACAACCGGCGTGCCGGCCATCAGACCGGTGGCGGCTGCGGCTTCGCCTGTTAGCGTGCCAACAACGGCCGTGGAGGGGTGCACATCGGGGAACAGGGATGGGCGAAGCCCCAACGTCTGCAACACATCCTCGGACCAGCGGCGCTTTTCAAGATCGAAGACCAGGGTGCCAGATGCGTCTGAGTAGTCAGTGGCAAAGGTGCCGGTCAGCAGAAAGACGGCGTAGTCTTTGGCCTGCAGGACTTTGTGGGCCTGGCGGTATATCTCGGGCTGGTGTTCTTTAACCCACAGGAGCTTGGCGAGGGTGTAGGCCGCGCTCACCCGATGCCCGGTCAGGCGGTAGATGGCTTCTTCGCCACACAGCCGGCGGATTTGATCAGCCTGGGCGGTGGCACGCTGGTCGGCCCAGATGATGGCGGGGCGCAGCGGCGTGCCGGCCTGGTCCACTAACACCGCTCCCTGCATGTGTCCGCTGAAGCTTATGACGGCGACTTCACTGGCCTGGACGGAACTCCGCTCCAGCAACTCGCGGGTGGACTTGAACACAGCGCGCTGCCAGTCGGCCGGGTCCTGCTCAGCCCAGTTGGGATGTGGATAGTCGGTGTCGTACGTCTCGACGGTGGCAGCGACGATTGACCCGCGGGTATCGAAGAGGGTCGCTTTGTTCCCTGTCGTGCCCAGATCGTGGGCTAGAATGTAAGGGTCTAAGGGCACACCACTTCTCCTCGTCAGTAACCGGCGATCAGACTTGCTACTCCGAAAATAGTTGGCTGGATGGCTCATTGGCTAGATGGCTGAGCCGACTGTGCAGCCATCCAGCCATCTAGCCATGTTCGTGCTCCGTGGAACCCCGCAGGTGCATGGCGACTGATCACTGAATACTGGCCACTGCTCACTGATACCGCTCAGCCCTTGATGGCGCCGACCAACAACCCGCGCGCAATGTACCGCTCCAGCGCAATGGCCATGCCAATGACCGGTATGATCATGATCAAGATCAAGACGGACATGTACCACCACTGCGGCCCGCGTGTAGCGTTCTGAGCGGCGACTGTCAACGGCAGTGTCTGGGCCTTCGCGCTGGACAGGAACAAAGCCAGTAGATACTCGTTCCAGGCGAAGACCAACACAAACAGGAATGTAGCAACGAGTCCTGGCACCGAGAGCGGCAAGACAATGGACCAGAAGACCCGATAACGGGATGCCCCGTCGATGGCCGCGCACTCTTCCAGTTCGACCGGGATGTTCATGAAGTAGTCTCGCATGAGCCAGACCACGATGGGCAGATTCACTGCCAGGTAAGTCGTGATCAGGGCGATCCGGGTGTCGAGCAAGCCCAATCGCTGGTACAGCACGTAGATGGGGATCACGACGGCGACGGGCGGCAGCATGCGCTGGGAGATCATCCAGAACGCGATGTCATTGTTGCCAAGGGAGCGCTTGAAGCGCTTGCCGATCGTCTGCAACAGCAGGATGAACAGGGCGATGCCAGCAACCACGGCTATCTGCCAGGGTACTCCTCGCCCGACGGCAACAGCCGCCAGAACAAGGCAGCCGATGAATGCTAGGACCGCGCCAATGCGGGGCCGATAAGTGAAACGCACCAAGCCGTAGGCGGCGGCTGTCCCCAGCAGCAGCGCCAGCGTCGCACTGGTGAGGGCGACAACGACCGTGTTTGCATAAGGCCGCAGGGTATCGTTGCGTAAGTCGTAGAAAATGTAGTGCCAGGCATGCAGCGACGGCTGGAAGTCCACGAAGGGCAGGTAGAACGGGCCTTCAATGACCTGGATGGGCAGCTTGAGTGACGTGACGACCAGCCAGTACAGCGGGAACAGCACCACGAACGTCCACGTTCCCAGCACCAGATATGAAAGTATCAGGCCGGCTGGGGACGGAGAGAAGATAGACTTCCGTTTGAATAGCCTGTTCATATTCCCTCCGCCACACGACGATGAACCAGATTGAGATAAGACAGGCCGGCCAGAGTCACCACAATCAGCAGCATGTAGGCGATGGCTGCCGACCCGCCCAGGTCGAGGGCGCGCCACGAAATGTAAGCCTGCAAGGTGAGCGATTCGGAGGATGTGCCCGGACCGCCGTTGGTCAACACGTTCGGCAGGTCCACAATCTTGAACGCCTCAATCATCCGGATCAGGATGAGGGTGGCGCTGACCGGTAGAATCTGCGGCAGGGTGATGTACCAGAAAATCTGCAAGCGGTTGGCACCATCCACCAGGGCGGCCTCGAACTGCTCCATCGACTGGCTTTCCAGAGCCGCCAGCAACACGATGAACATGAAGGGCGTCCACTGCCAGATGTCGCCGATCATAACCGCGATGCGCGCCCCCCAGGGGTGGTTGACCCACGAGAACTGGGCCAGGCCCAACGCCTGCCAGATCGGGTTGAAGGGCCCCTTGTCGGTGTCAGTCAGCATGCGGAAGAGATAGGCGATGCCCACCGGCGTGATCATCATCGGCAACAGGAAGACGACGCGGAAGAAGCGCCGGCCAGGGATGCGTTGCACGCACAACACTGCCAGGCCGAGGCCCAGCAGGTACTGGAAGAATATGCCGACGAACACGTAGATCAAGGTGACCACCAGTGTGCCTGGCCGGCCATCCGAGCCGATGGTTCGTATCACCAGCCACAATCCGGTGAGAATCACAACGGTGGCCAGAACGTGCCAGAACAGTCCGCCTGCGGACACGTGCCCGCCGCGGAGATAGCGCACCAGGGTGATGCCCAGCAGTAAGGCAACGACGGCGAAGATCAGCCACCCAAGGGGTGAAGGACTGGTCGCGATGCCCAGGAAATGGGCCTTCTCGCTGCCCAACAGCAATTTGCGGTAGTTGGCCAGCCCAACGAACTTAATCTCGAACCCGCCCTTCACGAATCGCAGCCGCGACAGCGAGAGATAGAGAGAAGCGACCAGTGGGAAGATAGAAAGAGCAAGGATGACCAGGACCGCGGGCAATATGAAGACACTGCCGGCCCAACGTTCTGCCTGGGTGGCCAGGCTGTGCAACTGGCCGTTCAAACGGAGGGGGGTCTCAAGGCTCGACCCGGTCCGAGCCGAGCCTCGAGACTCTTCACGTCCGACCTGCATGGTTCTACCGCTTGACGCCGAGGCTGTTGAGATACGCTTCGCGCTGAGCGTCGCGTCCCAACTCGTTGGTGATCTCCTCCCAGCCGTCGTAGATTTGCTGCATGGTCTGTTCTTTGGTGAGTTCGCCGGCCAGGAACTGGGCGATGGCCGTGTCCAGCACCACCTGCTGATAGCGCTGGTTCTGCGGGATGCGCAGGTCCAGCACCATGTT
>CAYYSH010000189.1:0-1683 GCA_964474265.1 uncultured Anaerolineales bacterium | reverse complement strand
GGACTCATCCCCGCCTCCACCCACAACTGGCGGTTCAGGAACTGTGAAGTGCGGTAGGGGTTGAAGCCCGTGATGCCGATGGTGACGTCCACGTTGGCCTGGGCCGGCTGGCTCATGTAGGACAGGAAGGCGTAGGCCGCATCCTTCACCTTGGGATCGGCGGCGGCGTTGATGGCACCCGACCAGCCACCGAAAGCGGCGTAGGGAGCATGGTTCACCCCGTTGATCGCGTACGGGCAGGTGTTCTCATCGCAATCCACCAGCTTGCCTGTCTCGCGATCCAGCACCTGGGTGGGACCAGGCAGAATCACGGCACCTACCTTGTCCTGCACGACCGAGGTCTCCGGGTCAATAGCGAGGGTGCCGATGTCGCCCCAGTCCAGGGACAGTGCACAGCGCCCGGAGGTGAACAGGCCGCGCGTGTCACCCACGTCGAGGTTCAGTTCATCCGGCGGGCCGTAGTCGGTGGTTGCCTTGTAGACGTCCAACGCGGCCGAGAAGGCTTCGTTGTTGACCAATGGCTCCATGGTCTCTTTGTTGAAGAAGGACCCCTGAGAGGTGCCCTGGCTCTGCAGGAAGCCGGCCGCCACCGACCAGACCATCCAGTACGCCTGAGCACCGCGCTTCTTGGAGATGCACGATCCGTAGTCCGGCTCGCCGTCCCCGTTCAGGTCCTTGCCGTGGAAGGTCTTGGCGATGTTGAGGTAGTCGTCCCACGTCTCTGGCGGCTTCAATCCCTCTTGCTCCAGGAGGTCAGTGCGGTAGTAGACCATCTGGAAGTCGCCGTCCAGAGGGATGGTGTAGATGCGACCTTCGTAGGTGGAGCTGAAGTCGCGGAAGAACGGGGCGATGTCTTCCCATTCCAGTGCCTCATCGGCCGCCACCCGGTCGGTCAAATCCTCCAGGTAACCAGGGATGATGTAGTCTACCATCCATTGAGGTGCAAAAACGAAGGCATCGAAGCTGTTCGTCCCCGTTGCCACGTCGGTCAGGATTTTCTGGTACAGGTCGCTGAAGGGAACGGTCACAACATTGACCTTTGCGCCGGTCAGCTTCTGGAAGTCAGGCGCACGTCGCTGGAGTGGTTCGGCGATCTGGGGGCCGGTGAAGGTCACCAGGTTGACTTCGACACCTTCAAAGGGTTTCGCCGGCGGGGTCGGCGTGACGACAACTTCTTTTTCGACGACTTTCTCGACAACTTGCGGAGTTGCGGTCGGAGCAGCGCATCCAACACCGAGTATTGTGATGATCACAAGCAGTGCCGCGATCATCGCGAGCTTGGATTTCATGGAACTCTCCTCCTTTATTGACGAAGAACTCACGATCACCTGGTCCTATCCGCAGAAGCGGCCGTCGTGGGGGCACCCGGCCACCCACGGATGTTGCGGCAAGTTCTCAGATAGGCACCCACAGCCAATACCTTTCAAGCAAGAGAAGCAAGGCATCCCCAGATGCCGTTCACACGTAGGCGTGCTTCACTCCTCAGTTGTTATTTGAAAGGTACTGCATCTACAGCCTGCTCGCAAGAGTTATTGCCGGTGGCATCACCTCCTCACATCGAGTCATTGTGGTGAGCACACGACTGTCGAACGATGAGCCTGGCATTGAGGATCACCTCGTGGATTGAGCGAGAGGGATCATCAATGCGCTTCAGCAGCAGGTCGGCGGCTGCCTGACCCAGCT
>CAYYSH010000188.1:0-6131 GCA_964474265.1 uncultured Anaerolineales bacterium | reverse complement strand
GAAGGCGGCGCGGTCGATCACCGCCACCTCAAGGCCGGCCTCGGCCAGTCCGATGGCACGCTCCAATGCGTTGCCCAGAAGGGGAACAAGCAACGGCATCAGGTCCCTCACACCCCGGAAGCGGTGCCCGCGCAGGCGTTGGGCCCGCCGGATGTCTTGCAATGCTGCTGTCATCTGTGGGACGAAGACCAACGCGATGGATACGATCAGGCCGGCCTGCCGCAAGAAGGCCGGCGTGAATCGCATCAGGCGGTGGTGGCTGACTGAGCTGTTGAAGGTCGCAAAGGTGATGAGCAACGTCGTGAGGGCCAGCCCGCTGATGAGCCCGTAGAGAAGGGACTCCAGCGTGATGGGACCGCCGACGAGCGGCCAGCCGGCAGGCAGATTGAAGAGGATTGTGACGCCCTGGTGAGCTACCAGGGCGTCAAATAGCGCTGTTACGCTCCACAGCATCAACCCCAGACGGATGAGGATTCCCCATGCCAGGGCAGTAGGCGACTGTCCGCGCCATGTCACGCGGACAGCCGCCGCGGCCAGCATGATAATGACCAAATACAGCGGGTTTCGCGTGGACAGCGCTGCAATCGAGGCTGCTGTCAGCCAAACCAGCCAGGTGATGGGATGTAGCATCAGCATTGAGTGTGCATCATTGTGGGCCCCATCGGCGACGTCCCAGGCCGGTCACCACCAGAGCCAGGCCGGCAAGAGCCGCCACAAAGGCAAGCCGCAGGCTGAGGGCCCCTCCGGTTGCTGGCAACCGGGCCGGCGTCACCGTGACACGCGACAGTGTGGCCAGAGGGAAAGGCTTGCCGGCCAGGGCCGGCACGGCCTGGGTTGTGGCGAGAAAGTTCTCGTCTGGCACAGCAGCCTGCCACTGGAAAGCACCGGTATCCTTTTGCAGGCTCATCAACGTATCCAGCGGACTTACCCCATTGACTGCCCAGCCGGAGAGATTCTCGCCAGCAGCGTACAGTGCCTGGATGACGTAGGCTGTCGAGTTGGCATCCGTGTCTGTGCCGTACTCCGATGGTTTCTGGTAAGGCCAGCCGGCATCTTCGTTTTGGACGCTCCGCAGGTAAGCAACGGCGCGCTCAACGGCGTCAGGGCGCGCATTAACCGCAGCGAGCGCCTGAATGGCCAGCGCTGTGGTGTTTGTGTCACCCTGGGCCGAGGGGTCGCCGTTCCAGGCCCAACTGCCATCGCCGGTTTGGGCCTCTACCAGCCAGTTGATGGCTTTTTTCTCCACTGGCCGGCCAACGCTCTCCAAGGCCATGATGGCCAGCGCCTGCGCCGGCACCGTACCGTTTTCGCCGTCGAATCGCCCAGTGGTGTCGTCGTAGCTCTCTTCCAACATCTTCACCAGATCCACACCACCGAAGTTCATGGGGTCTTCGCCAGCCGGCACCAGGGCCAGGATGAGTTTGGCGGTTGCGCCAGCCCCCTCGACCTCGTTCACATGAGCGCGCAGGAAATCAACCGGGGTGTTACCGTCGGCGGTCCACTGGGTGATGTCGGCGCCGGCGGCCGTGATGGCAAGCATCGCTTCGATGGTGCTTCCAACGGCACTGGGCTCGCCGAACCCGCCATCAGGGTTTTGCTGGCTTTTTAGCCATTCCAGGGCCTCGGGTGCGCCGGCCCCGACCACAGTAGCGATACACAGGCTGAAAAGGAGTGCGAGAGAGACCGCACACCAGATACGCCTGTGAAGCTCAGGGCGTTTCATGATCCAACTCCTTCTCGTATTCTTGTGAGTTGCTCGATTCTAGCAATAAAAACCCGACCGATTGGGTCGGGTGTGACAAAAAACCCCTTGCCGATGTGACAAGGGGTGTGATTATGGGCCTTTTGTCATCGCCCCACCCCCTTTCCTCGAAGGTGTTCGGAGCGTCGGTAAAGGCGGGAATTCTGGCTTGCCCAGTGATCCATGCTCAGCAATCAGCAAACCGACTTTGGGGTTTGATCACTGAATATCTGGATACTGGTCTTACAGTTGCGGGACAGCGCCGGACTTTCACCGGTCTTTCCCCATTGTGCCCCTGGCATCCGGGCGTCAGGGCACCTTTACCGTTGCAGAATATTCAACTTTGGGGAGTATACCACGCAGAATGCGACATGTCAAACAACTTGACAAAGGACGCAAATTCGGCTATCCTGTTATGCGCATTGAGACACTGCCCGGAGGAGGCGTACATAACACCTTGACTCGAACACGTACTGCTCTCATCATTGCGGTGATCGCCGTCTCCTTGATCATCGCTGGGGGACTTACGATGGTACCTGTGCCAGAGCAGGTCCCCACTCAGGCCCAAAACCCCGATATCCATCCCGAACCGGTAGATGGTTTGCGCAGCGCAATTGATGCGACGCTGGAAGGGGGGGTACCGGATGATCTTTCACAATCTAAACCCAAGCTCCAGGTAGCACCGGATGCCGAAGTGATAGCTGGCGAAGATGCGGATGTGCCATATCTGCAGCCACATGCAGTCCCTGTGCCGGCGGCTGAAACGGTGACACCAAACATTGTCCGCGAGCCGTTGCTACCACCGCCTGACGGCGTGGTTCGTGAGGCGGATGTCCCAATCCTGATGTATCACTACATTTCGGAGCCGCCAGCCGGCGCTGACAAGATCCGTATCGGTCTGTCAGTCCCGCCATCGGCATTCGAGGGGCACCTTCGGTATCTGAAAGAGCACGGGTATCATACGATTTCGCTGCATCAATTGCTGTTGCATTTGACACGGGGGGAACCATTGCCGGAAAAACCGATCATCCTGACATTTGATGATGGGTATCGGGACAACTACGAGAATGCCTTCCCGTTGCTTCAGAAGTACGGCTTTACAGCCACCTTCTTCTTGATCACGAACTTCATTGACGAAGGCCGGCCCGCTTACCTGACGTGGAATCAGGTGAAACAGTTGGCTCGATCTGGCAACGAGATCGGCGCTCACAGCCGTGATCATCCGGACCTGCGCGGGAAGGACACCGATTTCCTGGTGTGGCAGATTCTGGGCTCGAAAGAGGCAATCCAGAATGGTGCCGGCATCACTCCCCGGTTTTTCAGCTACCCATCAGGGAAGTACGACGAGAATACCATTGCCATCCTGGCTTCGGCGCACTACTGGGGAGCGGTCACTGTCAAGCAGGGCGTTCATCAGTCTTCTGCCAAGCCCTTCGAGCTTCAGCGGATTCGCATTGACGGTAGCTACGGCGTCAACGAGTTGGACTGGCTGCTGAACTACTACCTGGAGCCATAATGCCAGCCGCCGGCAGGCGGTCAACCGGTTTCAACGTACCTGCGGACTGTTTCTGGGTCTTCCAACTCGAGCAGCATTGCCAAGACTGTCTTACCCGATACCGGGTGCTTGAGGTCTGGCGCAATCTCAGTCAGAGGGCATAGTACGAACGCCCGATGTGGCAGTTGTGGGTGGGGGATGTGCAGCGTTGAGCTGTGGATAACCCGGTTGTCGTACAAAAGAATGTCAATATCTATGGGGCGCGGGCCGTAGCGGACAGTCTGTTCCCGGCCCGACCGTCGTTCAATCTGTTTGACAAAATCGAGTAAAGTGTAAGGTGTCAGATCGGTCTCGCCGGCACAAACGAGGTTCAGGAACCACGGCTGACTTTTTAGGCCCCATGGCTCGGTCTCGTACACCGAGGACACGCTGTGGATGTCAACCCGGCTCTCCAACATTCGGAGAGCCTTTTTGATGTTTGCCAGGCGATCGCCCAGGTTGGATCCAAGGCACAGATAAACTGTCGGCATTTGCGTTGATTGTATCACAAACAGCAGCTTATGACTAATCCGGTTTCTCCACGAGTTTTGGTCATCCTCGTGTGCGTTTTGGCTCTCGGGGTGGTTGGAGCGACTGCCGGCTCGACGCAAGAGCCATCTGAGTGGCGCACAATGTACCTGACCAAGTCCGCTGTGTTAGACATCGCGCTGGTGCCTGACGGCACTGCCTGGGCTGTGGGCGAGGCCGGCACGGTTTTGCACTACGCTGGTGAGACCTGGCAGAAGATAGAGGACCCCACCGACGAGACTCTGCACGCTGTGGCCTTCGCAGCCGCCGATGATGGATGGGCTGTGGGGCAGGCCGGCACGATTTTGCACTACGAAGGCGCCAACTGGCACACTGTCAATGCGCCAGTGTCAGCCGCCGATGAACTCTTCGACATCGCGCTGGTAGATGGCGATGGCTGGGCGGTCGGGCAGCGATTTAACACCGTCTCGCATAAGTTAGACGGCTTGATTCTGCGCCTTGCCGGCGGTACCTGGACCGAGGTGGCGATTCCACGGACTGCCCCGCTCTACGCTGTCAGCTTTGTCGCGGCAGATCAAGGGTGGGCAGTTGGCGAGGAAGGTACGCTACTGCATTGGGACGGCATCGAGTGGACACGGGTGAGCATCCCAACCAGCACAGCCCTTTACGATGTCGCGGTTGTCGGCGGCGAGGTGTGGGCGGTGGGCGATCAAGGTGTCCGCGTGCGGTGGAATGAGGAGGGGGCCCACGTGGAGCTGACACCTTACCGGGTTCCGTTCACCGGCATCGGCTTTGCCGGCCCTGATGCCGGCTGGATCATTGGCGGTGATAGCACCATCCTGTACTACGACGGCGCGACCTGGTCCCCCATCGGCGTGCCGGTCGTTGCAGACCTCTTTGGCCTTTTCGTCACTGAGGGTGGGGAGGTCTGGGTGACGGGCGAGGGCGGTCTGGTGGGGCGTGTGACGGCTGAGGGCTGGCAGTTTGTGACGCAGCCGTACCTGGATGCCGATCTGACCGCCATTGACATGCTCGACATACCCGCCGGCTGGGCTGTAGGCGGCTGGCCCCTACAGCTTGATGCCGGCGTGGTCTTCTGGCAACACGGTGAGCACACGTGGAGCCCACAGCAACTAGGCGATGCACCATCGTTGTTCGATGTCGACGTGCTCTCGCAGGACGAGGCGTGGGCTGTGGGGCAGGATGCCAGCGTGGCAGACCCAACCAAAGCCGGCGTGGTGTGGCGCTTTACATCCGGCTCATGGGCGCTGGCCGGCTATCCCGATGTCTCTGCCCTGTTTGCGGTGGAGGCCATAAGCTCCGACGATGTGTGGGCAGCCGGCCAGGATGGAGCGCTTCTCCACTTCGATGGAACAAAGTGGCAGAAAACGCCTGTGTCAGAAAACGTTCACCTGTACGGACTGCACTTTCGAGCGCCAGACGATGGCTGGGCCGTTGGCGAGCGATTTGTGGTGAGTGGTGATCCGCCCCGCTACGAAGCTGTAGCTCTTCACTACGACGGATTAAGTTGGCAGGAAACCACCATTCCGCCGGGGCCACCACGGCTTCTGGCGGTCTACGCACTCTCCGGCGAGGATGTTTGGGCTGTGGGCAATCTGGGAGCGGTTTTGCATTTCGATGGGGAGGAGTGGACCGTTGTACAGGGACAGAAGGCGTACAATCTGCTTGATCTGGACTTTGCCGGGCCGGGCGATGGCTGGGCTGTTGGAACGCAAGGGACGATTCTGCGCTACCTGGGCAACACATGGACCTCGGTCGCGAGCCCGACCGATGCCACTTTGAACGGTGTCGTGAGCTGGCCTGATGGCGAAGCCTGGGCAGTCGGTAGCCAGGGGACGTTCCTGTATCATCCCCCCACTGTGCCGCGATATGTCTATCTGTCCCTCATCCGCCGATAAGGCTTCCCAATCTGGTTTATGACGTCTGTCACACGTCGTTTTATCAGCTCCGGGCTACTTGCTGCACTTCTGGTATGGGGCAGCCTGCAGGGCCTGAATGCGCTCACCGCAGCATCTCACGACCTGGGACTCGCAGTTCCCAACCTGCGGCCTGTGCTCCGGAGTTCGCAATTCATCACCACCGTTGTACCCTTGCCGGCGGGCGTGGCACCGTGGCCCCAGGCCATGGCCGTTGATGCGACCCTCGGGCTGGCCTACCTGGCCGAGGGGGACCGGGGCACAGTAACGGTTGTAGCCGGCCCCGTACTGGTTGATGTGATTCCCGTCGGTCAGCAGGCGGCGGACGTCGCCGTCGACAGCGAGACCGGCTTTGCATATGTGGCTGCTCCTGATCCATACGCTTTGTACAGCGGTCACGTTGCTGTGATTCACGGTGGCAAGGTGGTCA
>CAYYSH010000187.1:4058-6154 GCA_964474265.1 uncultured Anaerolineales bacterium | reverse complement strand
TTCCCAGGTGCCGCCGGCCGGTAGTCGAGCATAGCGCAGGCGCGTGGCGCCGTCGACCCACGCCACGTGCAGGTTGCCGTTGCCATCCGCGGCCAGGGCCGCCGGCTGGGCTCCTGTGTCCGTGCCCGAGATGGTCTGAGGGACCGCCCAGTTTTGGCTGCTCCCCTGCGTGGCCCGGATGACGCCGCCCTCTGTCCACACGACGTGAACAGTACCACCGGCGATGGCAATCTGTGGCGCAACAGCGTTGCTGGTGTTGCCGTCTGACAGATTCTCCGGTATCGTCCAGCCGGCGGTGCTGTGGCGCGAGTAGAGAATGTTGGCTGGTGTATCTCTGCTCTGCCAGACCACGTGGGGCTCCCCGGCAGCATCGACAGCCACGTCCGGCGCAGAGCCGGTCGCACCGGGAATCGGCCCGCCACTGCTGAGGTCGCTGTAGTAGATGGCGGGAGCGCCCCCGGAAGTATCCACCCAGACGATGTGAACCGCTCCGCCGGGCGAGGCCGCAATGGCCGGCGCGGACGATGTCCCTGACGTGAGAGAGACGTTGATCGGCGGTGACCAGGTGCCGCCGGCCGGCTTTTTCATGTAAAAGATCTCGAAATTGCCACTGAAGTCCATGTCGACCCATGCCAGGTGGACAGTGCCGCTGCCGTCTGCTGCCACCGCCGGGCTGCCACCCTGGCTAAGAGTTTGGGTCGTGCCCCAGGAACCGCCGCTAAACTGGCGATAGTGCACGAACCCGTCGCTCTCTTCCCACACAACATGCACTGTCCCGCCCGGTCCTGTGGCAATGGCGGGGTTGAATGAGTCCGTCGATGAGTTTGACACGTTCAGGCCGGCTGCCAGAACAGCAGCCGGCAGCAGACTGATTCCAAGCGATAGAACCAAAACTATCCGATCTCGCAGGCGTATCATTTGTGAGATCATCGGCCGCTAAAACCCGGTACGGAGGAGTCGGTGTAAGCCGGGATTCATGCCCCGGCTGCACGTGTGCGAAGTCAGTTGCGCTGGGATCAGGGACTCCTCGGCGAGACGGGCAGCAGACCATCTGTCTCATTTTGATAACGTCGGGGCTCTCACAGATGTTCTGCCCTGTCTCGGTTGGTTGGTTAACGAGGGCACGACGACCGCCCTACGCAAAGTCGGAGAAGCGGGTTGCGATACCCCCCTGTCATTATGAGTGTTGACCCGGTCTTTGAATGGCTGCTGCGTGTGGCTATTGTGTACTTCAGTATACGGGAAATAGCGTTTTTGGATAGGTGGTCTTTGTAAAACCCTCGTGAAAATTTATGGAAGGGTCGCGAACCTGGTATGTGGGTGAACGTTGGTGGCTGGACCAAGCCGGCCTGTTCGTGGTACCATTGAGACCCATCAGCAATGTCGAACCAGACGGCGAAGAAAGCGGGAAAGGTCGCCAGAGGGCACGGTCGGAGACCGGCCCCAGCGATTTTTCGGATAGGCTCTAAGAAAGCAGGAGAGATCTATGCGGGCAGTGGTCCAACGGGTGAGAGAAGGCTCAGTGACAGTGGACGACCGGGTCGTCGGGCAGATTGGGCAGGGGTTGGTCATCCTGCTGGGCGTGCGAAATGGCGACACGGAAGCCGAGGCCCGATGGCTGGCAGACAAGATTGCCAACCTGCGCATTTTTGAGGATGCCGATGGCAAGTTCAACCTGTCGGCGCTGGACGTGGGAGCCGAGGCGCTGGTGATTTCGCAGTTCACCCTGTACGGGGATGCTCGCAAAGGACGCCGGCCCAGCTTTACCGAGGCCGCCCGGCCCGAAATTGCCGAGCCGCTGTGCGAGAGGTTTGCGGCGTATCTGGCCGAGGCCGGCCTGCATGTGGAAACTGGCGAGTTCGGTGCCCGAATGCTGGTGAAGATCCTCAACGACGGTCCGGTGACCATCATTTTGGACAGCCACGATCGATCCAGATCGCGGCGGAGTTCTTAACCGGGTTGAGGACGAGAAATTCCGGAAGATGGAATCAGTAAGCTGTCATAACTTAAAAGTCTTATGAAAAAGTCGAAATGGTACAGTAAAAAAGAAGATGGCCGAAGCTGACGGAAATGAATTTGATTTGATTCTATAAGGC
>CAYYSH010000187.1:0-4048 GCA_964474265.1 uncultured Anaerolineales bacterium | reverse complement strand
TCCACCACCCAGTCAATGCCCTGCTGCACAAAGTCCCGATTGACGGGATACTGGGGGGTGTGCTCAAAGACGATGCGCACATCGCCGGCCAGTTCCAACACCTGTTGCAGGATGGCCGGGATGTCTGCCCACCCATCTGACGGGTCTTGTGACGGGTGGACGGGCACGTGGTGATATTGCCTGTACGATGAGGCAGTGGCGTTGTACATGTGCACAACGGTGGTGTGTGGACCGACCGTTTGCAGAAACTCTTTTGGGTCGAAGTGACCTCCCTCGGCCAGAAGGTGGAAGTGGCCGATATCCAGGGCGAATTCGAGTCTGGGGAACGCCTGGAAAATCTCGGCGAAGGCCGGCACATCGAAGTACGGATGAGGTCCCACGTGTTCCAGAATGATCCGCTGGTCGTAGGTCTCGCCCCACTCGTTCAGGACTGCGCAGCTCTCCAATGCCGCAGCCACCGATTCAGCCAGTGTCCAGTCAGGCACCGGCTCGAAATGCACAGACGGGAAATGGCATAACACGTAGGCCGCGTTGTGTTGGACTGCCAGCTCCAGCGTCTGACGGATACTGCGCAGGGTGCGGGCACGCTCCTCGGGCTCAGGGTCGTTCAGGGAAGGCCAGCGCCAGGCTTTGTGTCCCGGCAACGGGTCGTGGAAGCCGGCACTCTCGAAATGAGCGCTCACGAAGTCCAGCACCTGCGGGAGTTTGTCCGGCTGCCAGAACCCCATTTCGATGTGAGGCAGACCATAGCTGGCCAGCTCGGGCAGCCGGCCCAGGTCCCCGTAGGTCATACTGGTCGAAATCGCGTATTCCCTCATGCTGATGCAAGGATCCTCGTCACGTGGTCGCTTCGCTACTCGAACGCTGCACGCAGTTGCTCAGCGACCAGGAAGGGGTCGGTGCCGATCACCGATGCGGCGTATAGCTCCATCGCCCCGATGTCTGTGGTGAGGCTCATGGGATCACCGCGGCCCACCACGCGGAACATCGTCGGGAAGTGACTCCAGTCTTCGTCCACATCTGCGATGGGCGGCATGTAGAGCGCCACGTTGAAGCTGGTCAGAGGCCGGCCATGCTGGTGTGCTCGCAGAACGCGATACAGCGCCCGTTGCAAGTCCTGGCTCATCGCGTCCCCAAACAGCAGTGTCTCGCCGTCCTTGACCGGCGTGAGATAGCTCATGATCCGAACATCGCGCCAGCGGAAACCCAGCCCCAGCGATTGATGGATCTCAAACAGGTCGTCGAAGTAGTTGCGGCTGTGAGTGCGTTCGTATGCCAGCGCATCGCGCCGGAGTTTCTCCACTCTGGCATAGTGCATGCCCTGGGTGAGCGTGGCCTGAGCATGGCCGTGGAGGATGGATGCGCCGGCCTTCCACGAGCAGTTCCACATGAAGAAGAAGTACTGCGCTGCCGGCTCCCGAGCGTGTGCCTCCTGTGCCCACCGGAGTGCCGTCTCGATGTAGTCGATCACCTCGTCTTCGGTGAACACGAAGGGGTTATGACGTTCAAAGATGACGACGGCGTGATATCCGTCGGCCTTGGCCACGTTGCTGGCGGTGACAGCATGCCGGCCCTGCACACGCCCGAACGTATCGGCCGGCGTGTTCTCCAATGGTTCGCAGAAAGGATCGTCGCCGCGCTTCAGAAATGATTGGAGGAAATCTTGATCGGCCCGGGCCGGCATTGGCCGGCGACCTCGCAGCTCGTTGAAAAGCGCGCCCTCCCACGTCACCAGATTAGTCACTTTCACGACCTGCTGGGTACGCACGGCATCGATTGAGCCGAAGTGCTCTTGGGTCCACTGGTGCATCGGTTGAGGCAGCACCAGGTGCCCTACTGACGTCCGCACGTCGAAGATTTGGCGGAATAGCTCTTGGGTGTCAGTCGGGAGGTGCTCAACATGTGCTTCGAGCTGTGCAATGCGGGCGGTGTTCTGCATAACCTTGAGGCCAGTGATCGGTCGGCAGCGGACGAGTCACCTCTGGGGCCAGTTGTTAGCGTTCGAGTGCTTCGCACGCCGGTATAGATCAACGTACTGCCGGGCCGACGCGTCCCACGTGAAGTCGGCGCGCATGCCGCGTTCCTGCAATTGGCGCCAGGTGCCGGCATGCTTGTAGTTCTCGATGGCTCGCACGACAGCCGTGTAGAGGGCCCAGGGATCGTACGCCTCGAATACGAAGCCATTGCCCTCGCCGGTTCTGGGGTCGAAATCGTGCACCGTGTCGGCCAGTCCGCCGACGGCGCGCACAACGGGAATGCTGCCATAGCGCATGGCGATCATCTGACCCAGGCCGCAGGGTTCGAAGCGCGAGGGCATGAGGAACATGTCGCTGCCGGCGTAGATCTTGCGCGCGAGGGGGGGATTGAAGGTCAGATTAATGGAAGTCTGATGGGGGTGTTCCTCGGCCACCCGGCGTAGCAGATTGTGGTAGTGTTGCTCACCCGTGCCCAACAGCACGAACTGTACATCCAGTTTGAGGATGTGATTGATGGTAGCCTCCAGGAGATCGAATCCCTTTTGGTCGGCCAGGCGGGAGATCATGCCAATCACTGGCACATCCCGGTTCTGGGGCAGGCCGCATTCGGCCTGCAGAGCCAGCTTGTTCTCCACACGTCGCGCCAGGGAGTGAACGTCGTAGTTCACGGCGATCTGGTCGTCTGTCGCCGGGTTCCACTCCTCGGTATCAATGCCGTTCAGAATACCAAACAGGGCGTCTCGTCGCTCACGCAGCAAAGGATCAAGCCCTTCGCCGAATTCAGGTGTGAGGATCTCTTGAGCGTATCTCGGGCTGACGGTGTTTATCACGTCGGCGAACAGGATTCCGCGCGCCATGAGGTCAACGACCTCGTGCAGATCGGGCGCTAACTCCGGATGTGTGATGTATCCGTGTTCTGCGATGCCGGCAATCTGGAGCACGCGCCAGCCGAAGATGCCCTGGTACTGCAGGTTGTGAATGGTGAAAAGGGTGGCTGTGTTCCGAAAGAAGCCATCTTCAGCGTAAATGGTGTGCATCCAGTTGGGGATGATAGCCGTGTGCCAGTCGTTGCAGTGGAGGATGTCGGGCTGCCAGTTCATGTGCCGGCACATCTCCAGGGCTGCGCGACAGAAAAAGATGAAGCGATCAGCGTCATCTTCGTATCCGTAGATGTTCTCCCGATCGAAGTAGTGGGCGTTGTCCACAAAATAGATGGGAACGCCCTCGTCCATCACCGCCTGGTAAATCGTGGCCGGCTGTGTCTCTGTGTCCATTGGGATCGGGTAAGGGGCGAGGACCCGCTCTAGCCCAAAGCGCTCCTTGTCTACGCGGCGGTAGGCCGGCATGACCACCCGAATGTCATGACTAAGACGCCGGATCGCTTTGGGGAGCGAGCCGGCCACATCAGCCAACCCCCCCGTTTTCGCGTAAGGATCGACCTCAGCCGACAGGAACAAAATGCTCAGTTTGCCGTTTTCTTCCATGATGAGCGCAGTCCTTGTGAGCAAGAATCGGGTTCCTGGAGATCCAATCGCTTTCAGTGTAGCATAAACGGAATACGTGTGCAAGCTGCGATGACCAATAAGGAACCTTGAGAAGAGAATCAGGCAGGCTTGCAAATTCGCGGAAATCCATTACAATAGGGGCCAGGTCCGTAGCATTTCACCGCGACGGTCACTCGTCCCAAGGAGGTTGTCACATTGGATTTTTCACCCCCCACCCTGGAACTGCCAAAGCTGCCCCCCAGAATCAGCCGGCTGAGCAGGCTGGCTTACAATCTGTGGTGGAGCTGGCATCCTGAGGCACGCCGGCTCTTCCGCGCGATCGATCCGGAGCTTTGGGAGTATGTTTACCATAACCCTGTGAAGTTTCTCCGGCGCGTCGATCCGGGCCGGCTGGAACGCGCAGCCAGCGACGAAAGGTATCTGGCCCGCTACCACGAGGTCATGTCAGCTTTCGATGCCTACATGAAGCCCGACACGACCTGGTTCGAGCGCACCTATCCCCATCTGAGGGGCCACACAATCGCGTACTTTTCCGCCGAGTTTGGGCTTCATGAATCGCTTCCCATC
>CAYYSH010000186.1:4632-6158 GCA_964474265.1 uncultured Anaerolineales bacterium | reverse complement strand
CGCCGGCCTGGCAACTACGAACTGCCTATGAGCATCACCCTGCGCGAACTGATCTACGATTATGGTGGCGGCATCCCGGGCGATCGTGAGGTCAAGGCTGTGATTCCTGGCGGTGTTTCAGCGCCGGCGTTGACTCGGGAGCACCTGGACATCACCATGGACTTCAACTCTCTCATGGAGGCCGGCTCGATGTTGGGTTCCGGGGCTGTGATCGTGTTCGATGAGACGACCGACATGGCGTGGGCAGCGCACCGCATGATGCGCTTTTTCAGCCAGGAGTCGTGTGGCAAGTGCTCGCCGTGTCGCGAGGGAACTTACTGGATCGTTAACATTATGACCGACTTGATGCGAGGCACCGGGGACGTGTCTGATATTGCCTTGCTGGAGGCAGTTGCCAATCAGATTCGGGGGAATACCCTGTGCCCGCTGGGGGACGCCGCCGCAGGCGGGCCGACCCTCTCCACCCTGAAGCATTTCCGAGAAGACTACATGGCCCATATTCCAGTAATCGGTAATCAGTCATCAGGCATCGGTGATGCTGAGAACTGATGCATGGGTGTTGGCCACTGATCACGGGAAATCGATTGCAGAATGTCTGATCGAAACGAGAAACTCGTCACAGTCATTATCGATGGGATTGAAATACGGGTACCGCCTGGCATCATGGTGGTCGAAGCGGCGAAGCAGGCCGGCATCGAGATTCCGGTCTTCTGCTATCACCCCAAACTGACGCCGGTCGGCATGTGCCGCATGTGCCTGGGGGAGGTAGGGCTACCTGCCCGCGATCGGGAGACCGGCGAAATACAAGTTGACGATGCCGGTAACCCGGTTATTCGCTGGTTCCCTAAGCTGCAGACTACCTGCACCACCCAGGTGTCAGACGGCATGGTCGTCCGCACCCAGTCTGAACAGGTGGCGTTTGCTCGTCGAGCGGTGCTGGAGTTTCTGCTGTCCAGCCATCCTCTCGACTGCCCGGTGTGTGACAAGGGTGGTGAGTGCCCGCTCCAGGATCTGACCTACTCCTATGGCCCGGGCCGGAGCCGCTTCGACTACGAGGACAAGTTTCACTTCGAGAAACCGGTTCCTCTGGGGCCGCTGATTGCGCTAGATCGCGAGCGATGTATCCAGTGTGCTCGCTGCACGCGCTTCCAGGACGAGGTTGCCGGCGATCCCGTGCTGAGCTTCGAGAACCGAGGCCGGGGGATGGAGATTGTCACCTACTCCGATCCACCCTTTAACTCCAAATTCTCGGGGAACACGACGGACATTTGCCCGGTGGGGGCGCTAACAAGCCGAGATTTCCGTTTCCGGGGAAGGGCCTGGGAGTTGACAAACACGCGGAGCATCTGTCCTCATTGCGCCGTCGGGTGCAACATCATCGTTGGGCATCGGGCTGGCGAAATCCGGCGCATTATGCCTCGCGAGAACAATGCCGTCAACGAAATCTGGATTTGCGACAAGGGGCGGTTCGGACATCACTTTGTCAACAGTGCAGATCGCATCAAGACGCCCATGATTCGCAAAGA
>CAYYSH010000186.1:0-4622 GCA_964474265.1 uncultured Anaerolineales bacterium | reverse complement strand
TGGCAGGAGGCGTTGGAGTACACCGCTGCCAGACTCCGCGAAATGCGGGCCGAGTATGGCCCTGAGGCACTTGGCGGCATCAGTGGTGACCGGGCCTCAAATGAGGACCTGTATGTCTTCCAGCGCTTCGTACGTACGGTCCTCGGCAGTAACAATGTGGATCAGTGGCGTCCATTGCGCGAGGTGGCCGGCAGCGAGCTGGTTGCCCAGGTGGGTGTGGGATCGGGCACGAATTTGATGGATCTTGGTGCCGGTGATGCGATCCTGGTTGTCGGCTCTGACGTTGAGGAGGAAGCCCCGATCCTATACCTGCGTATGAAACAGGCCTCGGAGCGCGGGGCGTACCTGGCGGTGGCGAATGGCCGGCCTACCAAGCTGGCCCGCTACGCGGAGGATGCGCCGAGCATCCGGTATGGTGGCGAAGCCCACTTCGTCTTGGGGCTGTTGAAGATGATGCTCGAGGAGAACCTGACAGATTCGGAGTTTGTGGCGCAGCGAACTGAGGGCATCGACGAATTGATAGCCGGCCTGGCACAGTACGATCTCTCTGCCCTGGCGGATGGTGCCGGCGTGTCAGTTGATGACTTGCAGCGCATTGCTCGGACACTGGCACAGGCCCAGAATTTGATTGTGAGCTACGGACGTGATGCCCTTGTTGCCGGCAGTGGCTCCGCGCTTATTCGGGCGCTGGCGAATCTGCTTCTGATCACCGGCCACGTTGGGCGTGCCAACAACGGGCTGCTCCCGATACTGCCCCACAACAACTCTCAGGGGGCGGCAGACATGGGGGTAAGCCCGGTGTGGTTGCCAGGCTACCGGCCCTTGGACGACGAGGCGGCGCGCCGGCACCTGACAGAGGTGTGGGGCAACGAGCTACCGAGTTCCCCTGGCCTGGATGCCGGCGCGATGGTCCAGGGTGGTCTGCGAAGTCTGTTTGTCATGGGTGCCGATCCGGTCGGAGATCACCCAGACCTGCGCCAGGTGTTCGAGGAACTGGATTTCTTGGTGGTGCAGGAGCTTTTCATGACCGATACGGCCCGCATGGCCGACGTGGTGCTGCCAGCAGCCGCCTTCGCAGAGCGAGATGGTACCTTCACCAACGCTGAGCGCCGCGTACAGCGCTTCTGGGAAGGCGTCGACCCGCCTGGGGTTGCACGGCCGGATTGGGAAATCCTGACCGATTTGGCTCACCTGATGGGCCATCGATTTGGCTACGCTGATGCCGAAGACGTCATGGAGGAGATCAGTCAAGTAGTGCCTGTCTACGCCGGCATGCAGTACAGCCAGCTTGGCGGAGAGGCCCCGGTTGGGATTCGCACACGCTTGCATTTCGTGTACGAGGGCACCAGTTTCGTGAGCCCCGATCAAGAAACTGGCCGGCAGTGGCCCGTCGCGGCCGAAGATGAGAAGGTGCGGCTCCCCATTTCTTGGATTGCGCCGTCGGAAATGCCGGCCACTGACCCTGACTACCCGTTGCTATTGGTCCCGCAGAAGCGCCTCTACGACGACGGGACGCTGATCGAGAAGTCTCGCATTCTGGAGGCGTGGGTACCACCGCCGGTCATCTACATCAACCACGCAGATGCGCGTCGATTCGACGTTGAAGATGGCGAGCCGGTCGCTGTCGCCTCGCCATCCGGCGACACGACGTTGACGGCGAGGGTGGGGGGCCGGGTGCCGGCCGGCATTGCTCTGATTCCGCTGGGCCTGCTCGGCTCGGAAGTCTGGAGATTGGGGATCGATCGAGGAATTGTAAAGGGCCGGCTCGCGCCTGTCAAAGAGGCCCTGGTGGCACCCGAATCATGAGTATGTCATTGAGATTGAGACGATCATGTTAGTTGACATCATCATCAACGTCGTGAAAGCAGCGATCATCCTTGTGGGGCTGTTGACCGGGTTCGCCTACATGACCTGGATTGAGCGGCGGTTTGTGGCTCGAATCCAGGTTCGCAAAGGGCCGAACCGGGCCGGCCCGTTTGGCCTGCTTCAGCCAGTTGCTGACGGGCTAAAACTGCTGTTCAAGGAAGAAGTGATTCCGTCAGACGTGGACATGCCAGTCTACAACCTTGCGCCGGCCTTGTCGATGATCGTCGCCGTCATCGCCTTTGCGGTGATCCCGGTGGGCGACAAGATCACGCTCTTCGGGCGGACAATCCCGCTGTACCTGGCAAACGTCAACATCGCTATTTTGTACGTTTTGGGTGTCGGCTCGCTGGCGGTGTACGGCGTCGTTCTGGGCGGATGGGCGTCGAACAGTAAGTACGCACTGCTGGGCGGGTTGCGGGCGTCGGCGCAGATGATCAGCTATGAGCTATCGCTGGGGTTGTCTCTCATGGGGGCGCTGATGATCGCCGGCTCCCTCAGCCTGGTGGACATTGTCAATGCCCAGCAGAAAGTCTGGTTTGTCGTTCTCCAGCCTTTGGGCTTCATTCTGTACTGGATTGCAGCGATTGCGGAGACCAATCGGGCTCCTTTCGACATGCCCGAGGCGGAGCAGGAGTTGACCGCCGGCTACCACGTGGAGTACAGCGGCCTGCGTTTCGCCCTGTACTTCATGGCTGAATACGTTCACATGATCACTGTCAGCGCCATCGCCACGACAGTGTTCCTGGGTGGCTGGCGCGGTCCCTTCATGTCGGAGACGTTGGGGCCGCTCTGGTTCAGCCTGAAAGTGTTGATCCTGCTGGTGTGCTTCGTGTGGTTCCGGGGCACATTCCCCCGGCTGCGCTATGACCGGCTGATGAATCTGGGCTGGAAAGTGTTGTTGCCGCTGTCTCTGGCTAATGTGATGGTAACGGCGGTGGCACTGGTGATCAAGGATGTGTATTTCTGACGAGTATTGCGTACTGCGTATTGCGTAATGACCACACTTGCTCCCAAACACGCAATACGCAGTACTCCAGTTGTAGTTGGGAGTTGAATGAGACATGGTCACTGAATTGTTGCGAGGTTTGAGCGTTACACTGCGGCATGTGTTTCGCCGGCCGGTCACGTACGAGTATCCGGAGCAGCGTAAGCCTGTGCCGAAGCGTTTTCGAGGCCGGCATGTCCTGCGTCGCTACGAGAACGGGCTGGAGCGATGCATCGGCTGCTCGCTGTGCTCCGCCGCCTGTCCGGCTGATGCGATCTACGTGGAGCCGGCGGAGAACACAGATGCTGAGCGATATTCGCCTGGCGAGCGGTACGCCAGGGTGTACGAGATCAACATGCTGCGCTGCATCTTCTGTGGCTTTTGCGAAGAGGCGTGTCCGGTGGAGGCCATCGTTCTCACGAATCACTATGAGATTTCGTCATACGACCGTGATTCCATGATCTACACCAAGGACATGCTGATTGTGCCACCGCCGGCCCCGGACCGGGACACGCCGCAGGATACGCGGGGTGTTGACTATCTGCCTGAGCAGGCACCGGTGGCGTTGACGTATTCGTAGTTGGATGGCTAGATGGCTAGATGGCTGGGTGGCTGGATGGGGCGCAGTGTCGTCGGCTTGCTCGTAGGACTCTCGCTGGCGTTGGTCTTGAGCACCGTCGGTCTGGCGATGTTCTGGGGTGGGCCGATGCCTCGGGGATCGTTGCCGGCCTCCCTCGGCATCGCCCTTTTGTGCGTGTGGTTCGGTGGGCTGGCCGCTGGCGTGATTGGTGAGCAACGCACTCTGTTGTTGGGAACTCTGGTTGGTGTGGCGATTGGTGGTTTTGTGGGGCTCTGGAGTGGCGCATTCCCATTGAAGCGCCTGTTCTTCGAGGTGCCGACCTGGCAGGTTGCCACCGTCCCCATCACCGGTGCAGCCGGCCTGCTGGGGGGCTGGATCGCTGGCCGCCTGGTTGCTCCAGGTGGTTTCCTGGCAGGTAAGTAGTAACGGAAAAGTGTTGACATGATGGAACTCATCGTATTCTTCACTCTGGCCGGCCTTGCGGTCGGTTGCGCGCTGGCCATGGTCACGGCTCGCAATCTGGTGCATGCCGTGCTGTGGATGGTCGGCAATTTTGTGGCTGTGGCGGTGCTTTTCCTGATGCTGCAGGCACCATTTCTCGCGGCCGTGCAGCTCATCGTGTATGCCGGCGCCATCATGGTGCTGTTCCTGTTCGTCGTGATGCTCATGGGACCGCAACCTGTGACGTTGGCGGAGCACCTGGCCGGCCAGCGCTGGCTGGCGATCCCGCTGGTTCTCGTGTTGCTGGTCGGTCTCATCCCCGTCGTGGCGACAAATGAGCTGACAGGCCGGCCTGGCCTGGCGTCAGCAGACCAACTCGGGGTCAACAATCCCCAACTCCTGGGCGAACTCCTTTTCACGAAGTACATCTTCCCGTTCGAAATTGTCTCGGTCTTGCTGCTGGTCGCCATGATCGGTGCGGTGGTGCTGGCGAAGCGCGAGGCTTTCTTGCGCCGGCTTCCCAGGGACGCGGCGGATCAGCCGGCCGAGACGCCAGAGCGGGCCAAAGCAGCATGATCGCCGGAGGTGACATGGTTCCTCTTTCGTACTACACCATTCTGGGTGCAATTCTGTTCGCCATCGGCGTGGCCGGCGTGCTGACGCGCCGCAATGCCATCATCCTTTTCATGTCCATTGAGTTGATGCTCAACGCCGTCAACCTGACCTTCGTGGCCTTCGCCAATAAATTGG
>CAYYSH010000185.1:0-6202 GCA_964474265.1 uncultured Anaerolineales bacterium | reverse complement strand
GTCGTGCGCGAGGCTCTCGTGAATGCCACTCGCCATGCTGGGGCTGATCAGATCGTCGTCTGTCTGGAGATGAGGCGCGATGAGGTCCTGGTAAGCGTCGAGGATGATGGCCGGGGCTTCGATCCGGAAGCGCCTCCTGATGACGGCAACGGTCACTTTGGCCTCGATATCATGCGCGCCCGGGCTGTGCGCCTGGGAGGAAAGCTCTCGGTCGATTCGATGCCGGGACGAGGGACACGAATTGCGTTGCGCTGGCCTGTTGAGGAGGCCGCGGAAAGGAGGTAAGTGGAAATGGAACGGATTCGAGTGCTGTTGGCGGATGATCACGCTCTGTTTCGAGAAGGTCTGGCCAGCATCCTGTCTGCCCAATCCGATTTTGAGGTTGTGGGCGAGGCCGGCGACGGTGTGGAAGTGCTGGTACAGGCCCGCAAGCTGAAGCCAGACCTGATCCTCATGGACATCAGAATGCCCGGTGCCAGCGGCCTGGAGGCTACACGGGAGATCAAGCAGGAACTTCCGGATGTGAATATCGTGATCCTGACCGAGAGCGATAGTGAAGCACATCTGTTTGAGGCCATCAAGAATGGGGCACAGGGCTATCTGCTGAAGAGCCTCCGATCCGAGCAGATGCTCAGCTTATTACGCGCCGCCGCGCGCGGGGAGGCTGCCATCACGCCGGCTATGGCCAGCCTGATGCTGGACGAGTTTCGTCGCTTACAGCGCTACGTCCCGCCATTGCCCAGCGCGGAGATGGTGGCCCTGACCGCGCGAGAGCAGCAGGTGCTCAGCCTGGCTGCCCAGCAGCTTACCGACCGGGAGATCGCTCGGGCATTGGCTCTCAGTCTCTCCACGGTGAAAACGCATATGCGGAATGTGTTGGCGAAGCTGCATGCCGGCAATCGTCATGAGGCCGTGAGGCATGCACAAGATCAGGGTTTACTGTAATGAAGCGACGTCGATCTCAGCAGAGCGAGGGCTGTTGCTTGCGGACATGAAGAACTAATCCTCTGTTGAGAACTAGCTCATTGCACGAGAAAAGAACGATCCTGACGTCGTTCTTTTTTCATGCCTGTATCATCCCTGTGAACGATTGAAAATGGTTAGCTTGTGTGGTACACTGGGGATAATGAGAGTTATTAAGCGAACAAGGTTAAAAACACTGACTTACCTGGGGCAGTGGGGCACGAGAGTAGCTCATCGTGCCCCTTGCCGGCCCTCTTTGAGGGCTGCTGCTGGTCTTGTCACTCGCCTGACACAGAGTTCTGCCCACCAGTAGCATTATTAGCGGAGTGGAGGTTATCATGTTGCGAGAGGACGAGCCGGCAATTGTACTGGCTGGTGAAATCATGGAAACGTATGCCGGCAAGGTCGTCCCCGGCGGTGAGATGCGAAGTGGGCTTGTCGATCTCGCCAATATCTTACGAGAATCCCCCGAAAGTGCAGTTGCCTTTGTGGAACTGATGCAACTGGCACGCCTCGCGGGCCGAAACGAGCGCCGTGTGAAAGAGACGAAGGTCAACCGGGTTGTGCAGGTGGCAGTCTTCGCAGGTGTGCTGGTGGCGATGTTGGCCTTTGGAGCTCTATTTTCCAGGCCGTCCCGCGGTGATGAGGCAGCGATTAATCGCGTGTATCAACGTGAGAGCCCGGCCGTTGCCAACGTGGAGGTGCCCACCGCTGGTGTCGCTGGCTCTGGCGTCGTGTTCGATGGTCAGGGCCATATCCTCACCAGCTTCCACGTGATTGAACAGGCGCAGACGGATGAGGACCTCGTTGTCCAGTTGCCGGCAGTCGGACAGGTGTCGGCGAAACTGATCGGGTATGACCGGGTGACAGACCTGGCTGTTCTGAAAGTGGACGTGCCGCTGGATCGTTTGACAGTTGCCAGCTTCGGCAACGCCGATAAGGTCCGGATCGGGGACCTGGCTATTGCTATCGGCAGCCCCTTCGGGCTATCCCGCTCTCTGACAGTTGGGCATATCAGTGCGGTGGAACGTCGGCTTGCAACCAGCAGTGATGGACGAGTTGGAGAGATTGAGGGTGTGTTCCAAACCGATGCTGCCATCAACCCGGGTAACTCGGGTGGTCCGCTGTTTAACGCGAGCGGTCAGGTGATCGGTATCAACGCCCGCATTGAGTCCCCGTCCGGTGGGTCTGTGGGCATTGGCTTTGCGATTCCCAGCAACCTGGCGGTTCAGGTGGCGCGTGAGATTATCGATCAGCACGATCCGCGGCGTTCCCAGATCGCTGTGAGATGATTGACCGGAGAGGGTCATGGAACCTGCCCATAGGAGTATCCGAACCTCACCTCAGCGCTCCAACGCTGAATGGCTGGATGCTTTGCACCTGCCTGGCCCCAGGCGGTATTGGGCGATCGTGGACTTGCGTTCGCATCTAAGCCGCGCTGTCCTCCTCCACATGGCGCGACATCGCCGTGATTTGGCCGGCATCAATCGCGCCAAGCTGATTGCCCTGGTTGAAGAGTGTGTAGAGGAGGCGTTGAGCATTATTGAACAGAAGCTATCAACCTTTCGTGGCAACAGCCGCTTCGTAATGTGGGCGAATCTGATTGCGATCAAGGTAGCAGCCGAGAAGCTCGAGTGCTGGCCGGCGTCGGATTCACGCACAGGCGGTGTTAAGCACAGGGAGCAGAGGATTATGCGATGGTTTCACCTGTCTTGGATCATACCTATCCTGATGGCAGTGTTCATTGTGACTACTGGGGCATTGATTCTCAATGTGCAGCACGTCTTTTCATCAACGGAACGGAACGAGGCGGTCGTGCGCCGTGTCATTGAGGAGATATGGAATCAGGGAAACCTGGATCTGGCGCACGAGGTGCTCGCGGCGGACTATGTAGAACACTACCCCGGGGAGGGCGAAATCCTGGGGCCTGAAGGTTTCAAAGAGTGCGTGGTCTATTGGCGCACCGCTTTTGCTAATCTTGAATTCACCATCGAAGACCTGCTTGCAGATGGCGACCGGGTCACGGTGCGGTGGACGGCGCGTGGCGTTCACGGCGGTGATCTAAAAGGCATCGCACCGACTGGCACTCACGTGACCTTTACGGGTACCACCACCTATCGCCTGGCGGATGGGAAGGTTCACGAGACATGGTGGCATTGGGATGATGTCGGATTGATACAACAAATTGGCGCGATGGCGCCGGCAAGATGAAAAAACGGTTGGGGCTGTTTGACCCTCTTTTTCACTCCACTCGAATCTCGTGCGCCATTTCTGAGACATCATAACCCCCCAGGGTCTGGACCGCAGCGCGAAATCCATCGTCCCGAATGAGAGCGAGCATGAACTGCACAGGTGGTTTGTCCCTGGCATCGTCAGGGATTACCAGGTCGTAGCGCTCGCGGAGCAGGGGGATGAAATCCAGCCCCAACGCCTCGGCGGCACCGCGTACCCCCAGGCCGGCATCCGCCTCTCCCCGTGCGACCGCCGACGCAACCGCCATGTGTGTTGACATCTCGCGCTCGTAGCCGGCCACCTCGCCTGCCGCGATCCGCAGCTCCCGCAGCCGAGCATCTAGCAGCACCCGTGTCCCAGAGCCCGCCTGGCGGTTAACGATAGTCACGTCTGGCCGCGCCAGGTCGGCGACTCCGCGGATTCCCTTGGGGTTGCCAGCAGCGACTATCAGTCCCATCGATCGTGTGACCAGCGTCACCAGCGTCACCGGCCGGCCCGGTAGGATGTGGCGAACATAATCGACGTTGTATTCGCCTGTTTGTTCATCGCGCAGATGGGCGCCGGCCACATCAGCCTCGCCACGCGCCAGCGCCATCAGACCCCCAAGACTGCCGGCGAAAGTGACGGACAGGGCAAGGTCTGGATGACGACGCCGAAAATGGGCTGCCAGCAGTTCCACGGCCAGGTCGTGGCTGCCCACGAAGCGTAGCTCGTTCGAGTCTGCAGCTTCTGACCGAACCGGCCCGGCAGATTCGCGCAGTTCGCGCCAGCGGCTCAGTGCCAGGATGAAGGCGGCTTCCACCTCAGCCGGCGTGTAGCCGGCGCTGAGAGCCTCTAGCAGCGGGCGTTCCACCAGGTTCACCAGCCGTGCCTGGCGCAAGGTCGCGCTGGGCGGCAGCGGCGGTCTGGCAACACGCGTGCCTGCTCCCCGCTGGCCGGCGATCACCCCCTCGCGTGTCAGCTCGGCGTATGCCCGGGACACAGTGCTTGGATTGCAACCGAGCTCCTTGGCCAATCCTCGCACAGTCGGCAGTGGATCTCCAGGCGTTAACTCACCGCTGGCGATCTGCTCCCGGATCTGATCGACGATCTGCCGATACAGGGGTTGGTCGCTCGTCGAGTCTAATCGAAGCCTGAGTTCCTTCGCGTTCATCTTTCTCGCAGGGGGATCAACGGGCAGGTCAGTACACCATATCTCCTCGAACGAATGCCGCGGTTCGCGGGTCAGCCGGCGACTCGAATATCTGCTTCGTTGGCCCCACCTCGACCAGTTCGCCATCGAGCAGGAACGCGACGCGGTGAGCCAGCCGGCGAGCCTGAAATACGTTGTGGGTCACCAGGACGATCGTTGTCCCCTGTCGCGCGTTGATGTCGCGGATGATGGCCTCGATCAGCCTGACGTTGGCTGGGTCCAGGTTCGCCGTGGGCTCATCCAGAAGCAGTACGTCAGGGTTGATGACCAGGGCACGGGCCAGAGCGATGCGCTGTGCCTCGCCGCCCGAGAGGGTATGGGCCGGCGCGTTGGCCAGGTCGGTCAGACCAACTTGCTGCAACACCGACTGCACCGCTGCGCGCACGTGATTCTGCCCGCGAACGCGAAGCCCGTATGCCACGTTGTCCGTCACGCTCCGGTTGAGCAGGACCGGGCGCTGGAAGACGGTGGTCACGCGCCGGCGTATCTCCAGGGGCGGCGTCGAGCCATTGGTGCGGTACGATTTGAATGTGATGGTGCCCGTATCCGGCATCTCCAGGAAGTTCAGCAGGCGCAGGAGCGTGCTCTTGCCGGCCCCGCTCGGCCCGATGATGCCCAAAATCTCACCGGGATATACATCAAGCCAGTTAATATGCAGCACGCAGCGACCGTTGTATTGTTTGGTTACGTGGTCGAGATGATAGACAGGCGTCATGGTTGGTACCTCCGATGTCAGAGCGTATATTGCGTATTGCGTACTGCGTATTGCGTACTACGTATCGTGTCGTCTCACTACGCAGTACGCACTACGCAGTACTCCCTCCTTGCAACTGCAACATCATCAAATTCGTGAGGAACGTCAGCCCTAGCAGCACAATTCCCAGCGCCAGGGCCAGGTCGAAGTTACCCTTGCGGGTCTCCAGGATGATGGCCGTTGTCAACACCCGGGTCCGTCCCTCAATGTTGCCGCCCACCAGCATCACAGCACCCACTTCGGAGATGATGCTGCCGAAGCCGGCAATCACCGACACGACCACACCCAACCGGGCTTCCCTCAAGACGGTCAGCGTGGCCTGCCGGCGCGTGGCACCGAGCGAAAGCACCTGCTGCCGCAGATTGGGATCGACGCCCATGACGGCGGCCATGGTGAAGCCGGCTACCAGCGGGAATGAGATGATGGTCTGGGCCACAACCATGGCCGGCGGTGTAAACAGCCAATCCAGAAAGCCCAATGGCCCGCTTCTGGACAGGAGCAGGTACACGAACAGGCCCACGACCACCGGCGGGAGTCCCATGCCGGTGTACAGCAACACCATCACAAGACGCCGGCCCGGGAAGTTGGTGAGCCCCAGCCAACTGCCCACCGGTATCCCGATGATGGTGCTGATCAACAGCCCAAGCCCGGATACCTGGAGGGACAGAACGATGATTTTCATGAGGGCCGGGTCCCGTGCCCACAGCAGGCGGATCGCTTCTTGTGCTGCGTGTGCCAGGTTGCTCATCTGTTCACAGCATCAGGTTTATCATTTTGAGCGGTTGATTGCGTTCGGATAGAAGAGCGGCTGACCGAATTTTTCGACGCCGAACGTGGCAATTCTTTCCTGGACCGGTGCCGATGTCAGCCACTCGACGAATTTCATGGCCAGGTCGTAGTTCACGCCCGGATGCTTTTCTGGGTTGATGGGCAAGACCCCGTACGGGTTGTACAGCGTCGGATCCGGGTTGCCGGCGATGCTGTCACCACCCACCAGGATTTGCAGCTCCGGCAGTTGGTGCTGCATGGCCAGGAAAGTACCTCGATCGGTGAGGGTGTAG
>CAYYSH010000184.1:0-6262 GCA_964474265.1 uncultured Anaerolineales bacterium | reverse complement strand
TTGCCATGATCCACATGCCCGATGGTCCCCACGTTCACATGCGGCTTCGTTCGTATGAATTTCTGTTTGGCCACCCTGATTCGTGCTCCTTTCTAAATGGTGAATTGAGACTTGAGAATTGCGAAACGCAGTTCAGCAGTGACGCTTCGCAATTGGCAATTCACAATTGACCTAGCTTCCGCCTCGAGCTATTACCTTCTCAGCCAGCTTATCCGGCACCTGTTCATAGTGTGAGAACTCCATGGTGAAAGTGCCACGTCCTTGTGTCATGGACCGCAGATCGGTCGCGTAGCCGAACATCTCACCCAGCGGGACTTTCGCCCTGATCGCCTGGAACCCGTCGGAGCGGGCATCCATACCTTCAATCTGGGCCCGACGCGCGTTCAAATTGCCGATCACGTCACCGGTGTACTCGTCCGGCACGACCACTTCCAGCTCCATCACAGGCTCGAGCAGAACAGGCTTTCCTTTTCTAACCCCTTCTTGCAAGGCCATAGAGCCAGCAATTTTGAAGGCCATCTCGCTGGAGTCCACCTCGTGATACGAGCCGTCAACCAGACGGGCTTTGATATCCACGACAGGATAGCCGGCCAGAACACCGCTCTCCATCGCCTCCCGAATGCCACGCTCGATGGCCGGGATAAACTCCTTGGGGATCACTCCCCCAACAGTCGCATCTTCGAACTCAAAGCCCCTGCCAGGTTCATTGGGCTCGAATTCCACTACGGCATGCCCGTACTGTCCCCGGCCACCCGTCTGGCGGACAAACCGGCCCTCCGCTCGAACCGGCTGAGTAATCGTTTCTCGATACGCGACTTGTGGTTTGCCGACGTTCGCCCACACCTTGAACTCGCGCATCATCCGGTCAACAAGAACTTCCAGATGCAACTCACCCATACCGGAGATCAGCGTTTGCCCCGTCTCCTCATCAGTACGCACCCGGAATGTTGGATCCTCCTCCGCCAGTTTGCGCAGGGCGTCGCTCAGCTTCTCCTGATCGGCCTTTGTCCGCGGCTCAACTGCCACGGAGATCACTGGCTCCGGGAACGTGATCGACTCTAACAGGATCGGGTGCTCTGGATCGGCCAGCGTATCGCCGGTAAAGGTGTTCTTCGGGCCTACGACCGCCGCGATGTCGCCAACGTAGACAGCTTTCAACTCCTCGCGATGGTTAGCGTGCATCCGCAGCAGCCGGCCAATCCGTTCTTTCTTGTTCTGAGTGACATTGGCCACCCGGGTGCCCGTTCTGACCATGCCCGAATAAACCCGAATGTATGCCAGCCGGCCAACATACGGGTCCGTCACGATCTTGAAGGCAAGCGCTGAAAAGGGCGCATCCTCATCCACGGGACGCGTTTCAAGTTCACCAGTCTCTGGATTGACGCCCTTGATAGGCGGTACGTCCAGCGGCGAGGGCAAATAATCGACCACCGCGTCCAGCAGAGGTTGCACTCCTTTGTTCTTCAGGGCACTCCCACACAGCACGGGAACCAACTGGTTACTGATCGTCGCCCGCCGCAGGCCCTGACGCAGCTCATCAACGGTAAACTCCTCGCCCTCCAGGTACTTGAGAGTCAGCTCCTCATCTGTCTCAGCAATGCATTCGATGAGTTCATCACGGTGCGCCGCGACTTCATCCAGCAAATCCTCGGGCACCGCACGCACCTGCCAATCAAGCCCCTCCTCATCCAGATAGATGATTGCTTCCTGCTTGAGCAAGTCTACGACGCCCTGGAAATTCTCTTCAGAGCCAATGGGAATCTGGATCGCTACTGGCGTCGCCTTTAACCGATCCCGAATCATGTCGATAGTGCGCCAATAGCTGGCACCGACACGATCCATCTTGTTCACAAAGCATATCCGTGGCACACCGAAACGATCGGCCTGGCGCCATACCGTCTCCGATTGCGGCTCAACGCCGGCCACCGCGTCAAACACGACAACGCCGCCATCCAAGACACGCAGGCTCCGCTGTACCTCTACCGTGAAGTCGATATGGCCCGGCGTGTCAATGATGTTGATCTGATGGTCTCGCCAGAAGCAGGTTGTCGCAGCGGCCGTGATCGTGATGCCGCGCTCCCGCTCCTGGACCATCCAGTCCATGACAGCCGTGCCCTCGTGTACTTCACCGATCTTGTACGTCTTGCCGGTGTAGTAGAGGATACGCTCTGTCGTTGTCGTTTTCCCCGCATCGATATGAGCAATGATGCCAATGTTGCGGGTTCGGTCTAACGGATATGCTCTAGTCATTGATTACCATCGATAATGCGCAAAGGCCTTGTTGGCTTCTGCCATACGGTGGGTATCGTCTTTCTTCTTGATAGTCGCACCCACACCATTGGCCGCATCCATCAGCTCATTAGCTAACTTCTCGGCCATAGACTTACCCGGCCGGTTGCGGGCTGTTTGAATCAACCAGCGCATGGCCAGGCTCTCGCGCCGCTCCGGACGAATCTCAATCGGAATCTGATAGGTCGAACCACCGACACGTCTTGGCTTTACCTCGAGAAGTGGCGTGGCATTCTGCAGCGCCTGCTCGAAAATCTCCATCGGGTTCTTCCCCGTACGCTCCTCGATGATGTCCATCGCTGAGTAGAAAATGCGCTCCGCCACGCTCTTCTTGCCCCGCGTCATCAACTTGTTGATGAACCGGGCCACTCGTACGCTCTCGTACCTCGGATCAGGTTCTATCTCCCGCCGGGGAGCTCGTCCACGTCTGGGCATTGTTCACTCCTCAAAAAACCGCCCCGATAGGGTGTCAACGCAAAAACAATCCCTCTGAGTTTGGGCGACTGTCGCCAGAATCAAACTAGCCGAATCAAAGGGACGTAAAGCAAAACGCCCACCCTCAGGGGGATCGGTGTCCTGTCGCGTGTCCGGGCGACGCTAGCGAAGCAAGGATTTCGGGTGATCAGGGACCAGGCGGGAGAAACTATTGTTGGCGAAAAGCCATCTCTCCCGCGCTGCCCGCCCTGTTGTCCCTGCACAGAAGCGTCGCCCTCAGCTACTTGGGCTTCTTAGTACCATACTTCGATCGTCCGCGATGCCGGCCCTCAACGCCTGTTGAGTCCAACGCACCACGAATGACATGGTAGCGAACGCCAGGGAGATCCTTTACGCGCCCCCCGCGAATCAGCACCGTCGAGTGCTCCTGCAAGGTATGACCCTCACCGGGTATGTACGCTGTTACTTCCATGCCATTTGTCAACCGAACACGGGCTATCTTGCGAAGGGCCGAGTTCGGCTTTTTCGGCGTAGTAGTACGTACTTGCGTACATACGCCCCGCTTTTGCGGGGCGCCCGAGGTCTCTCTCATCTTGCCCTTTTGCGCATTATAAATATAGCGCAGGGCAGGCGCCTTGCTTTTCTTCTTCTGCTTTTTTCGTCCTTTTCGGACCAACTGATTTATGGTCGGCAAAGCCGATTCCTCCCGGACAATCGTGTCCTCTCAGTGTTTTGAGACGAAAACATGGGCGGGACTTTGGCCCAACCCACGAAAAGAAATTATACAAGATTATGAATATGCTGTCAAATTCGAAAACCAGGGCTGGTGCACAGAGCACCAGCCCTGAGATATGTTAGCGTCGCCGGCCACCTGGCAGCTTGAGGCCCAGTCCCAGCCGGCCAGTCCGATGATCCATGCCATCATCCTTACCGATGGGCACACGGTTTCCATTCTCATCGAGCACTTCAACCGAGAGGCCCAGGCTTTGGAGTTCCTTCACCAACACCCGGAAGGATTCCGGAGCGCCCGGCTCTTGAATCTCCTCACCTTTGACAATCGCCTCATAGGTCTTGACACGGCCTGTGACGTCATCGGATTTGATGGTGAGCATCTCTTGAAGCGTATGCGCTGCGCCATAGGCCTCAAGTGCCCACACCTCCATCTCACCGAAGCGTTGCCCACCGAACTGGGCCTTGCCACCCAGTGGCTGCTGTGTTACCAGCGAGTACGGACCGGTCGATCGTGCGTGCACTTTATCCTCGACGAGGTGAGCGAGCTTGAGCATGTAGATGACGCCAACCGTCACCGGCTGATCGTACGGTTCGCCGGTCTTGCCGTCATACAGGATCATCTTTCCAGTCGTCGGCATCGGGATACCCGTCCGCTGGCTAAGCTGCACGCAGGCCTCGGTTATCTCCTCCAGCGTTTCCAGGCCATCCAGATCGACCTCAAGGTCGCCGGCCTTTGGCAGGTTATACTCCAGCCAAAGTTTCAGACCGACGCGCCTCGCCTCTGCGTTGGCAGCACGCTTCGCATCCAAGGGTCGGTCGTCATCCTCGAAGACCAGAAGTGTGTCCGGATCGTAGCCCTTTTCCTTGAGCCATTTGCGCAGTGCCATTCGTCGGGCATATACCCGGTCGTTCCACAGCGCCGTATAATCGACCTCGTCTTCATCCAGCCACCATTCAAGGTAGACGAGACGCGCTTCTTCATCGTCTGTCAGCGTTTCCGTATCAATGCCACGTTCTTCGAACCAGTCCCATGCCCACTCAATGACATCATCCCAGGCTCGATCAATCATCCAGGCGCGTGCCAGTTCAGCCGCGATCTCGTTTTCCGTAGCGCCGTCAAACACGGGCGTTATGGCTGTGAAGCCAAGGCGATGAGCAGCCCAGCCCAGGTGCGTTTCGAGTATCTGGCCGATGTTCAAACGATGTGGCACACCTAAGGGGTTCAGGATGAGATCAACCGGCCGACCGTTCTCCAGAAACGGCATGTCCTCGATAGGAACCACCTTGGAGATCACGCCCTTGTTGCCGTGCCGGCCTGCCATCTTGTCACCTTCGGTGATCTTCCGCTGCTGCGCTACGGAGACACGCACCATGTGATCCACGCCGGCTGGCAAGTCGATGTCATCATCCCGGCTGAACTCCTTGATATCGACGACTTTACCATGCTCACCGTGCGGCAGCCGCAGGCTCGAGTCTTTCACCTCGCGCGCTTTCTCGCCGAAGATGGCTCGCAGTAGCTTCTCTTCAGGTGACAGGTCGGTCTCGCCCTTCGGCGTGATCTTCCCAACGAGAATAGAGCCCGGGGATACGGTGGCACCAACACGAATGATGCCATCCTCGTCCAGGTCCTTCAATGCATCCTCACCGACATTCGGGATGTCGCGCGTGATTTCTTCGGGACCCAGCTTCGTGTCTCGCGCCTCGACCTCATGCTTTTCGATGTGAATGGAGGTGAACTTGTCTTCACGAACGACACCCTCGCTGATAAGAACGGCATCCTCGTAGTTGCCACCCTCCCAGCTCAGGAATGCAACCAGCACATTCTGGCCAAGAGCCAGATGTCCCATGTCTGTCGACGAGCTATCGGCAATGACCTGCCCTTCCGCAACCCAGTCTCCCTTCTCAACAATTGCCCGTTGATCGATGCAGGTGCTTTGGTTGGAGCGGCTGTATTTGCGTAGCCGATACTCGTGATCCTGTCCCTCTATGTCGCGGATAACGATGCGCTCAGAGGTCACGCTGACCACTTCGCCAGATTGCTGCGCCACCACCACCTGGCCAGAGTCGCGGGCCGCTTGATCCTCCATGCCGGTAGCGACCAACGGCGCTTCAGGTTTGATCAGCGGAACGCCCTGCCGCTGCATGTTGGAACCCATCAGAGCCCGGTTGGCATCATCATGCTCCAGGAACGGAATGAGTGCCGCGCTGACACTGAGAATCTGCTTCGGCGAGACGTCCATGTAATCGACGTTGACTGCCGGCTCCAGCATGAAGCGCTGATGACGTCGCACCGAGACCCGGGGTTCAACGAATTCATCGTGCTCATCCAGCAGAGCGTTGGCTTGAGCGATAGTGAACTTGTCCTCTTCATCAGCCGACAGGTACACAATCTCCGTCGTAGCAACCGGATAGATCTTTACCTCGCTCAAGCCCGGCACTGAGGCAATTCGCTCAGCCAGCTCCAGGTCGATACGCGTGTCAGCCTCAGCGATGACCTCTCCCGTCTCTGGATCGAGCACGTCTTCGCGCAGCTTGCGGTTCAATAGTTGCTCAACCTCAGGCTTGACGCGGTTGAGCACACGCCGATAAGGCGTTTCAAGGAAGCCGTAGTCGTTCACACGGGCATAGGTGGCCAGCGACACAATGAGTCCGATGTTCGGCCCCTCTGGGGTCTCGATCGGGCACACACGCCCGTAGTGGCTATGGTGAACATCGCGCACGTCGAAGCCGGCCCGCTCACGCCGCAGACCACCGGGCCCCAGGGCACTCAGCCGGCGCTTATGCGTCAACTCGGCCAACGGGTTCG
>CAYYSH010000183.1:0-6282 GCA_964474265.1 uncultured Anaerolineales bacterium | reverse complement strand
GTGTCGGTGTTGGCGCCACCTACGGCTACACCGGTGCCGCCAACACCGACACTGCCGGCTGTGATCACGAAACCGCCTAAGCCGACACCAACGCCATCATCGTGACGCTGGCGTCGTGCGCAACATCAAAGCATGACATTGGAAAGCGCAGCCAAAACATGATCCGTTCACTGTACCACCACGGAGCAGAAGTCCCGGCCACAGGTTTAAGTCGAGAACAGATGCGGGCCGCCCTGGCAGATGCCGGCGGCGTGCTTTGGGTTGACATGTCGGGTGCCAGCCCAGAGGAAGTAGAACTCGTTCTGACCCGCGTTTTCGCGTTCCACCCCCTCAGCATTGCCGATTGCCTCCAGGGTGTCCGCCGCCCGAAGCTGGACAACTACGGCGACTACATCTTCTTCGTCGTCTACGCCGACGACCAGAGCACCCCCCTGGAAGATGTCAACACTGTCGAGCTGGACTTCTACCTGGGTCCTAACTTTGTCGTGACGCACCACCCACTTCCGCTGCCGGCCATCGATCGGGTCATAGAGCAGGCCATGCAAGACGAAATCCCCATGCTCCTAGGCGCAGACGTGCTGGCAAGCGAGATTTTGCGAGCGGTGGCGTCAAGCTATCAGCCGACTGTGGACTTCCTGTCAGCAGCCGTTGCCGGCGTCGAGGTAGAAGTCCTGACAGCACCAACCAGCAACACGCTTCATCGCATGCATGAACTGCGTCATGACCTGCTCAAAGTACGGCGTGTCCTGGCACCCCAACAAGAGATCATGAACCGGCTGGCCACCCACGAACTTCAACCTATTGCCCTCCAGAACCGCCTCTACTTCCGCGAACTGGCCGACCGTTTCGGAGAGATGGTCGATACCACAGAGAAACTGGGCAATTCCATTCGCGACACCCTCCAGACCCATCTATCGATTACTTTCAATCAAACCAATAATCTGCTGCGGCTGGTTGCAGCCATGGTCGCGTTTCTTGTGCCGACCACCCTGCTGGCACTTCTCTACAACATGAGACTCATCACAATTCAGGCTTTAAGCCTGCCACACGCAGGCACGGTGATAACAGGCGTGACCCTTCTCATTGCGCTCCTACTGGCAGCATATGTTTACCGTCGCGGCTGGCAATAGCTCAGGTTTGACAAGCTGGGTGGTTGTTACTTATAATATCGTGTATCAATATCGTGTATCAACCCCTTCCTCAAAACCAAAGACCGCCTCTGCTGCTGATCCCACTGGAAACTAAGCCGAGTTACTCGGCGGAGGTAAGGATATGAAAAACACTAAAGTCGTGACCCTGGAAGAGGCGATATCGGCCATCCCGGACGGCGCTGTGGTTGCGCTGAGTGGCAATACGCTGCATCGATCGCCCGGTGCCGCAGTCCATGAGATCATCCGGCAGGGCAAGCAAGGTCTGGAACTGGTCAAGACCGCCGGCGCGTACGATGTGGACGTACTATGCGGGGCCGGCTGCGTCGCGGCTGTGTCCGCCGGCTTCGTTGGCTTTGAGAACGTATTCGGCCTGGCCCCTCGATACCGCAAAGCCGTAGAATCCGGTGCCGTCGAAGTGCGGGAACACGCCTGCTACTCCGTCATCGCCGGCCTGCGAGCCGCAATCCAGGGAGTCCCCTTCATGCCCGTCAGAGGCATGACAGGCTCAGATGTGCTGGCCGCCCGCGACTTTCGCACTGTGACTGACCCGTATTCGGGCGAAAGTGTCGTTGCCATACCCCGGCTCCAACCCGATGTGGCCATCATTCACGTTCAGGAAGCGACCGTGAACGGCGATGCACGCATCTTCGGATCCCGTTTTGAGGATGTGCTGATGGCCAAGGCATCCCAACACGTGATTATCACCTGCGAGCAGTTGGTTGACCCGGGCCTGTTGGAACAACAACCAGAATTGACAACGATCGCCGGCTTCTTCGTCGATGCCGTCGTGGAAATCCCTGGTGGCGCCTGGCCCAACAGTTGCTACGGGTACTATGACTATGACCACGATTTCCTGGAGGCATACATACGCGCTGCCCAGGCGGACGATCCCATCTACGAGATGTTCCTGCGCGAGAATATTCTGAACCGTGCTCCAGCAGGTGTCGAGGCCGGTGTACTGTGAGGACCCCGCGTAGATCCGGATGACCGAAACCCTGACCCCAGACGTAGTGATGCCCATCGCGATGGCCCGGCTGCTTCGTGATGGTGAAACCGTATTTCACGGCGTGGCTTCGCCCCTGCCAATGATTGCCATTCTGGTGGCCAAACGGCTGCACGCGCCTAACCTGACTTACCTTAGCATCGTGGGCGGCCCTGACCCGACACCGACACACCTGCCCCAGTCCACCGTCGATCCCGCCCTGCTACACGGCGCGCGCAGCATCATCACCCTGACCGATATCTTTGATCTGTCGGCGCGGGGCGAGTTGGACGTTGCCTTTCTCAGCGGCGTACAGATCGATCGCCGGGGGCGGATCAACATGAGTGTCATTGGAGAACGTGGTGCGGGTCCAGTGGAAGCGTACCGACATCCAAAAGTGCGGCTACCAGGTGGCGCCGGCAGTGCTGCCATCCTGCCCACCGCCAAACGCACAATCTCGTGGCGTACAAAACACAATCGGCGAACCTTCGTCGAGCAGGTGCCATTCGTAACCGCCGCCGGCAACATAGATCGTGTGGTTACACCGCTGTGCGTGTTCGTCCGTCGGGCCGGCGTGCTGGAAGTAGAAAGCATCCACCCGTACAGCTCAGCGGATGAGGTGCGCGACGCCACCGGGTGGCCCCTTGAAGTGGACGACACCACGCCGACCACGCCACCGCCAACGGCGGCAGAACTGGCCGCACTGGAGGCCGTTGACCCGGCAGGCATCCGCAGGATCGAATTTCGATGACCCCGCAGATTCCAACACTTCAGGAAGGAGCGCCTATGACCTGATGGGAAGGTATCATAAGCAGAAGTAGCTTTCCAGATAGGCTCTCAACCAAGCTGCAACATCGCTGATCGCATAGCAAGAGGAGGCTAATATGAGCGTGAGTCTCGAGACGATTCTTGAGCGTTATCCCAAAGAGGTGACTCTGGCAGACGGGACCCGAGTAACGTTACGCCCGCTGCGCGCAGACGACACAGAGATGCTGATAGAGCTGTTCCAAGGCATCTCCGAAAACGATCTTCGATTCCTGAAAGATAATGTCGCCGACCCGAAAGTGGTGCGGGGCTGGACAGCCAACATCAACTACGATCGGGTGCTTCCCATCGTGGCTGAGCTGGATGGCCGGATCGTTGCCGATGCCACACTGCACCGCAAGGCTATTGAACCGTACGCCGATAAGGGTGAGCTCCGCATGTTCGTCCATGAGGAGTTCCGACACCAGGGCCTAGGCCAGGTGTTGTTCGAGGAAATCCGTGACATCGCTCGCGACCTGGGGCTCCGCAAGCTGATGATGGAAATCTTCGCTGACGAGGCCGGCCTCATCGCCATGCTGCAGCGCCGAGGCTTCACCCGCGAAGCCGTCCTGCCGGTCTACCAGACCGTCGTCATGGCACTGGATTTGACACCACTGCCTGAGCGTATGCCACCACGTGAGCTGTGGCCCCAGCGCATCTACACCCTTCCCGAATTCGCCGAATATCCGGAGAAACTGAATCTGACGGAAATCCTGCTCGACAGCCACCTGGAAGCCGGCAACGGCGACCGCGTCGCAGTCAAGTTCGAAGATCAGCAAATCTCCTATGCGGAACTTGCCGACCAGGTCAACCGCATCGCCAACGGGCTGCGCGAACTCGGCATCCGAGAAGGGGACCCCGTTTTCATGCGCACACCCAACCTTCCTGTCCTGGTAGCATGCAACTTCGCCGCGCAGAAAATTGGTGCTGTGAGCCTGCCAACATCCCCGCTGTTCTCGCGCACTGAGATCGCACACGTCAGCAACAGCGCCCAGGCGAAGGCAATCATTGCTCACATCGCACTGCTCGAGGAAGTCGAGCGCGCTCGTGAGAATCTGGAAACCGTGGAAAACATTGTCGTCGTCGGAGGCAACCCGGCCGAACTCAAAGAGCGCGGATACATCCCCTTCGCCGAACTCACAGGCAACAATGCTGAGGTTGAACCTGTGCGTCGGGACCGCAAGGACCTGAGCGTGTTCCTCTACACGTCGGGTACAACAGGGCCGCCAAAGGGTACAGCCCATTTGATGGAAGATCCGCTGGCAGTGGCAGACGCCTTTGGCCGCTACGGCTGGGACGTACAGCCATCGGACGTCATCGGTGGCTCAGCGCCCATCGGCTTCGGGGCCGGCTACTGCACCTTCGCCGTGATTCCCTTCAGATTCGGCGCATCGGCCAGCCTTATCGCCAAGTTTGCCCCGGAGGCCATGTTCGAAACCATTGAAAAGCACCGTGTCACCATCCTCTCAATCTTGCCAACGGCCTACCGCAAGATGCTACAGGTGCCAAACGCCGCTGAGCGTTGGGACCTCAGCAGTCTGCACACCTGCACGGGTGGCGGTGAGTCCCTGACAGCCAAGACCTACTACGACTGGAAAGAGGCATTCGGTCTGGAAATCTTCGAGGGCTTCGGCACGACGGAGATGATGTACGTCTTTATCTCCAACGTGGTGGGGCGGAAAGCCAAGCCTGGTTCCTTCGGCCGTGTTGTGCCTGGTTACGAAGCCAAGGTCGTCAATGAAAACTTCGAGGAGGTCGCCCCAGGCGAGATTGGTCACCTGGTGGCCCGTGGCCCCACGGGAACACTGTACTGGAATGACCAGGAGAAGCAGCGAAAGACGATCTGGAACGGGTGGAACCGGGTTGGAGACTTCGTGTATCGGGACGAAGATGGCTACTTCTTCTTCGTGTCCCGCGAGGATGACATCATCAAGAGCTCCGGCTATCGCATCGGCCCCGAGGAGATCGAACATGCCCTGGTCAAGCACCCGGCCGTGGCAGATGCCGGCGTAATTGGTGTGCCACACCCGGTCCGTGGCCAAAACGCCAAAGCCTTTGTCGTGCTCAAGGAAGGACAGACGGCCACACCAGAGGAGCTGCTGGAGTTCCTGCGCGAGCACATTGCCGTGTACAAGCTCCCACGCGAGTTTGAATTCGTCGATGAGCTGCCACGGACGGTGACGGGCAAGCTGCTGCGTCGCATCCTGCGTGAACAGGAGCGTGCAAAGCAGGAACAAGGTTAACGCGAGCAATCCGCTATGGGTGGCCGTGACTGGCCGGCCCAGGCAACAATCGAGTGTTTACGAGCCGAAGCGGGGACCTGATCCCCGCTTCGGCTGTTTGGCGCGCCTGTACGCCAGTGATATAATAGTGCTGTTATGAGCACAGCATCGGACAGGCGTCTAATCGTGATTGACGGCTCGTATGGAGAGGGTGGCGGCCAGATTCTCCGGACCACAGTCGCGCTGTCCGCCCTCCTGCGCCGGCCAGTGCGCATCGAAAACATCCGTGCCAAACGCCGCAACCCCGGCCTACAGGCACAACATCTGACATCTATCCGAGCTGCTGCCGACACTTGCCATGCCGAACTGAGCGGTGCTAGACTGGGTTCGACAACGCTCTCATTTCGGCCAACACGGCCCCCGACCGCTGGCACCCGCGTCTACGATGTGGCTACGGCACGCAAAGGTGGCAGTGCCGGCTCCGCTAGCCTGGTTTTCCAGACAGTGCTCTTGCCGCTGAGCTTCGCTGCCGGCGAGTCCCACATAACCATCAAGGGGGGTACCCACGTCGCATGGAGCCCGCCGTACCACTACCTGACGGACGTGTTTCTGCCCACGGTGGCACGCATGGGGATCGAGGCCTCAGTCAGCCTGGAGCGCTGGGGCTGGTATCCACAAGGTCATGGGGCAATTCAGGCGATCATACGCGGCGCGGGCACCGACACCCATCTCACAGGCATCAATTTGACCCAACGTGGCGACCTGGTGCGGGTGTCGGGATTTTCGGCGGTCTCCAACCTGCCAGAGCACATTCGGGAACGGCAAGCGAAAGAGGCAAAGCGCTTGCTGCGGCAGGCCGGCTTCGATCCGCAGATCCAGCACCTCTCGCCCAAGGCCTCGGGGCCGGGTACCGGCGTTTACCTGCTGGCAGAGTACCAACACGTGACGGCGGCTTTCATCAGCTATGGCCGGCGGGGCAAGCCGGCAGAGCAGGTTGCCCAGGAAGCTGTGGATGCCTTTCTAGCTCATCACACAACGGGAGCTGCCGTAGACCCCCACCTGGCCGATCAGCTCATTCTGCCAATGGCGGTTGCCGCCTTGTCCTCCAGCTTCACCACCAGCG
>CAYYSH010000182.1:0-6339 GCA_964474265.1 uncultured Anaerolineales bacterium | reverse complement strand
GCAAGCATACCAAGGAACTCCACCGACTTTAGATCACGTTCTAAGAGATGCGTGAGGTAACGGTGCATAAGCCGTTCCATTTCCCGGTGGGTCTCCCGGCGAACCTTCAGTTTGTTCACGACAGCCGGCGGCTCCCGCTGCATGAAGCGCAACACCTTCAGGGCGTTCAGCGAGAGCGGCTGGACGTGTGATGCCCTGCCTTCGTATTCGGCGTGCCGTTCGCGGAGGGCCGGCCCTGCAGGAAACCCGTCCTGAGCACCGCCGAAAGGCTCAGCCGGCGATCCGCCATCAGGGCGGCCTACAATGCAACTCGGGCACAAGACACCCCCCGCCTCGATGCCAAAGAAATTATCCACCGGCTCAATCTCTCGATTGCACTGGACGCACCGGAACAATTGGGGACGATAGCCGACGGCGTCCAACAGCCGCAGCTCGAAATACCGGGCTGTACGCCGGAGATCATTCGTCTCGCCCAGGGCCTGAAGCGTCGCAAGCAACAGGTCAAACAGAGGCCGGTTCTCGTCACGTTCCTCGGTGAACTGATCGACCAGTTCAGCGATGTAGTAGGCGTAAGTGATGCGTGAGAGATCCTCACGCAGTGGACGGAACGGTCGGATCGTTTCCGCCTGGGTGACGATGTCCAGATTCCGGCCCTTCGCAATCAGCAGGTTGCTGTAGGTGAAAAGCTCGACGTGTCCACTCTTGCGACTGGTGATTTTGCGCACACCTTTGGCGATGACACGCAGTTTGCCCAGTTCCGGCGTGAAGAGCGTCAGGATGCGGTCGGCCTCACCAAAGTCCTGCCGCTTGAGTACGATGGCGGGGGTGCGATAGAGCCGCTGCCGTCGCTGATCCATGATTTTACAATTATAACATCGGGCAGACAGCCACGCAAACAGGTATCAGGGGGTGTCTGGGGGGAGGTGGTTGGCAGTAAAAGCATCCGGCAGGAGTTCAGTGAGGAGGTAGGTGCGGTGGTTGCCGGCGGTGTCGGCGACGATGACGCGCAAGGAACCGTCGTCGAACTCCCGCATGACCTGCCGGCATGCCCCACACGGGGTCACGCCCGGCTCCGTCACGACAGCGACGGCCTCAAACTCGTGCTCGCCATGGGCCACAGCCTGGAAGATAGCATTTCGCTCGGCACAGATGGCCAGCCCGTGAACGGCGTTTTCCACATTGGCACCCGCGAACACGTGGCCCGACTTTGTCAGCAGGGCTGCTCCGACGAGAAACTTTGAGTAGGGAGCATACGCCTGCTCTCGGGCCTGCCGGGCCAGTTCGACTAGTTGGTCATCCGTCGGTGGTCCCGCGCCAGATCGCTCATCGGATGCCGGATCGTGGCCTTCGTGTGAACTGATCATGCCGGCGCATCCTTTACCAGGCCGTGGTGGCTTTGACCTTCGGCTCTGTCCAGGCCGACATGCGTGCCATCCATCATGTCGGCATCGGGCCGGTCTCGGACCACACGCACCTTCTTAATCCGCCGGCCAGCAACAGACAGCACCTCGATGGTTACACCATTCACTTTTACCTGATCCCCCGGGACCGGGATCTTCCCAAGCTCACTGAAGACCAGCCCACCCAGTGTGTCGCCGTACTCCGTTGGCAAGTTGAGAGACATCAATCGGTTGACATCATCCAGATCGACCCGGGCATTGAAGATAATCTCGTCCTCACTAATCTGTTCCATGAACGGCTCTTCGCGATCGTATTCGTCCTGGATTTCGCCCACAATTTCTTCAATCAGGTCTTCGATGGTCACCAGGCCGGCGGTGCCGCCGTACTCGTCTACCACGATGGCGATGTGCACCTTGCGCTCTTGCAGTTCTTGGAGCAAGTCATCCACGTGTTTGGACTCCGGAATGAAGTATGCTTCGCGCACAATTTCACTCAATGGCACATCAACCTGGCCATCGCGAAGGTAGGTGAGCAGGTCTTTGGCATACAGGATGCCGACAATGTTATCTATGTTGTCACGATAGACAGGGATGCGGGAGTGGCCGGCTTCGATAATGACATCCAGCGCTTCCAGAAGCGGCGTGTCAGCCTCTACCGCGACAATGCTGATGCGCGGCACCATGACCTCGCGAGCAAGCGTCTTACCAAGCTCGAAGATGCCGGCAATCATCTCCTTCTCGTCTTCCTCGATGATGCCTTCTTCCTCCCCTGCCCCCACCAGCAAGCGCAGTTCCTCCTCACTCATCATCAACCCTTGCACGATGGGGGGCTCTCCCGTTTTAGCCAGCCGTCCGACACTGCGGAACAGCAACTCGAAAAGACGAACCCCGGGCCAGAGCAGCAACGCCATGAACCTGATAGGCCGACTCAGGAGGGCAACCACCTGTTCAGGCCGGCTTGCAGCCCAGGCCTTCGGAACCACCTGGGCAAAGGCCAGGAGCAGCAGAGTGACAATCAGCAGAAAGAGGAACTCAATCCATCTGGATTGGGTCAGGTTGAAGGCTAAGAGAGTGGCACTACTGGCAGATCCGATCAATCCAAGGCCGTTCAAAATGAGAAGGGTCACCATTGAGCGATGTGGATCTTCGATCAGCGAGTCGATTGCTGCGCTTCGCGAAACGCCACGGCCCACCAGTGCCCTGAATTGGGCTCTACTCAACGACGTGAAGGCTACCTCCGCCGCCGCTGCCAATGCTGTCAATGTCAAAGAGACGACCAGGAACGCTGCAGGAAACCAGATACTACTACTGCTTGGGTCAGACACAATTACCTCACTTGAGACTCCATCGCCCAGACATTATCCTGAGCCTGTTTCTCCTCCGAGTGCTCAGGATCTGGGTTCTCGGACACGGGCCGGCACACCGTATGCCAGGCTCCTCGGTGGGATATCGCGGGTAACGACGGAGCCAGCGCCGGTCCGGGACTCCTCACCAACCTCCACAGGCGCTACTAACATTGTATCGCTGCCGATAAACGCCCGGTCGCCGATGACGGTCGGGTGTTTCTTTTCACCATCGTAGTTGCAGGTGATCGTTCCGGCACCGATGTTGACACCTTCTCCAACAGTCGCATCGCCGAGGTAGCTAAAGTGGCCCATCTTGACCCCTGGCCCCAGCGTCGAGTTCTTGATCTCGCCAAAGTTGCCAATGTGGACGCCCCGCCCGAGGCGGGCTCCGCGACGCAGGTGCGAATACGGGCCGATGTCAACATCCTCTTCTAAGAGCGCTTCTTCGATCATCGAGAAGACGACCTCACACCGATCGCCGATTGTGCTATCTCGGATCAGGGTACCCGGTCCCAGCCGGCATTGTTCACCAACTACCGTCCGTCCCAGGAGATATGTGTCAGGATACAACACCGTATCGGCCCCGATACTCACCTCAGCATCGATCCAGGTGGATGAGGGGTCGATCATGGTCACGCCAGCCTCCAGCCAGCGCCGGCGAATGCGATCGCGAAGGATCGCTTCCGCTTCAGCCTGTTGGAACCGGGTGTTGACTCCCAGGGTCTCCCGAGGGTCATCAGCCACGATGGCTTCCACCGACCGCCCGTCGGCCACAGCGAGCGCGACCAGATCGGTCAGGTAATACTCGCCGGCTGGGCTTTTCTCGACCCTGTCCAGGGCCGGCCAGAGCCAGGCAGCATCGAAGATATAGAGCCCGGTATTAATCTCGTGGATCGCCTTCTGCGCGTCGGTGGCGACTTTCTCTTCCACAATGCCCACTACCCGACCATCCGGGCCCCGGATGATGCGACCATAGCCGGTCGGGTCGTCGAAATGAGCGGTGAGCATGGTAATGGCTGGCCGGCTGGCGGCATGCCTTTCACGCATGGCAACCAATGTCTCGACGGTGATCAAAGGTGTGTCACCATAAAGCACCAAGATGTCTTCGATAGAGCCGGCAACCTGGCCGCGGGCCTGGAGCACAGCATGAGCCGTCCCCAATTGTTGAGCCTGTTCAACGTATGTCGGCTCACTACCAAGAGCCGCCTTCACATCTTCTGCCCCATGCCCAATTACCACAATCAGTTGCCGCGGGCTGAGTGCAGTTGCAGCCCGGACTACGTGGGACACCATGGGCGCGCCAGCCACGGTGTGCAAGACCTTGGGCTTGCGCGAGTTCATCCGGGTTCCCTCACCGGCGGCCAGCACAATCACTGCAAGATCCGACATAACTGCTCGTCCTTTCGGCGAATTTAAGGGACACCACAAAAAATAAATGACCCAAGCACACACGCGAGACAACGCCGCGTGTCGCCTCGGTCATTGGCGATTCACAGGCACAGAATGTGTTTGGGTTGTGGAGGTTGATCCAACATCTCAAGGATTACAACGCCAGGCCCCGTTCAAAAGTACGGGTAACGCACAACTTTTCCAATCAGTGATTCTAGCACAACTGGTATGCGGGCGCAAACGAGCTAGCGCAGATAGTCACGCAGCCGGCCACTACGGTTGGGATGACGAAGGCGTTGCAGGGCCTCAGCTTCGATCTGGCGAATCCTTTCGCGGGTGACGCCGAACTTCTCGCCCACTTCTTTCAGGGTGTGGCTTCGACCATCAGCCAATCCAAAGCGCAGCTTCAACACCCGGGCCTCCCGAGGGGTCAGGGCAGTGAGGACCTCCTCGATTTCCTCGCGAAGCAGGAGCTGGGATGCCACATCAGCCGGCGCTGGTGCATCCTGATCTTCGATGAAATCACCTAACTCACTATCCTGTTCCTCGCCCACAGGTTTCTCCAGCGATAGAGGGCGTTGTGACACACGCAGCATCCAACGCACTTTGTGGGTTGGCAAACCGAGCTCGCGAGCCAGCTCCTCAGCGGTTGGCGAGCGGCCCAATTGCTGTTCGAGCTGACGTGACGCACGATATAGCCGGCGAATTCGATCGTTCATGTGCACAGGCACCCGAATCGTTCGCCCCTGATCAGCCACAGCGCGGGTGATAGACTGTCGAATCCACCAGGTAGCATACGTGCTGAACTTGTATCCACGGCGATAGTCGAATTTCTCCACAGCACGCATCAGGCCCATATTACCTTCCTGGATCAGATCCAGGAGAGGCACCCCCTGCCCCATATACTTCTTAGCGAGGCTGATAACAAGCCGCGAATTGGCGCGGATCAGATGATGCCTAGCCGCCTCACCATCACGCACGAGTTGCTCTAGTTGTTGCCTCTCAAGCGGGCTATATCCATTGCCCCGACTAAGCTTTTCACGCGCCTTATATCCCCGTTCCAGGCGTTTTGCGAGTTCAACCTCCTCCTCGGCCGTCAGAAGCGGAATCGTGCTGACCTCCCGCAAGTAGAGGCTGATGGTATCATCACTCTCGATATTTGTTAGATCGTACGCCGGAGTTTCGCCATCGACATGGCCATTCGTCTCATTCTCAACGTCGGGAGGTCTGTCTAACAGTTCTATGCCCTGAGCTTGAAGCAATTCTTCGATACTATCAAGATATTCTTCTGGATGTGGCAAGACAGCGAGGATATCATCGATGGTGAGATACCCCTGCTCCTGCCCATCCTCCAAAAGCTCAAGAAGTAGACCCCTGGTCTCGCTGTGATCGACGACGGGCTTCATGCACTCTCCTCCAGGTATTTGTCTCTCCAAAAAGCAAAAAGCGGCGAACCGCGTACAGCGGTTAGCCGCTCACGTAGCAGTCAACGTCGCTCCGTGACTGAGGAACCAGGCAGTTGAGCAATGGTGTGAAGGGACACACAGCGAAGGCCAACTTGCCTCACTGATGATCAATGTCCAACTCTTCGCTGACACAGAATTGACGAATACTTCCCTGATTGGGATTGGGGCTCACAGAATTGTTGCGATGGGCCTCAACGACAGGGAAGAGAGGGGAAAGGGGAAGCACCCACACGGGGCACATGCCACACCGGACATGTGTCTCACACTTTGGCTCTGTCGCTCCCGCGACAGCTCCCTAGAAAGGAGGTGATCCAGGCGCACCTTCCGGTACACCTACCTTGTTACGACTTCGTCCCAGTCGCCGGTCCCACCCTAGCCAGCTCCCTCCCCTTCCGGGGTTGGGTCACCGTCTTCAGGTGTTACCGACTCCCATGACGTGACGGGCGGTGTGTACAAGGCCCGGGAACGTATTCACCGCAGTATGGCTGACCTGCGGTTACTAGCAACTCCGCCTTCATGGAGTCGAGTTGCAGACTCCAATCCGAACTACGACCGGGTTTCTGGGATTTGCTCCACCTCGCGGCTTGGCGTCCCTTTGTCCCGGCCATTGTAGCGTGTGTGTCGCCCTGGACATCAAGGCCATGCTGACTTGACGTCATCCCCACCTTCCTCCCAGTTGCCCGGGCAGTCCCGTATGACATCTCTAACATACGGCAGGGGTTGCGCTCGTTGCGGGAC
>CAYYSH010000181.1:0-6383 GCA_964474265.1 uncultured Anaerolineales bacterium | reverse complement strand
GGCGGTGGTAACGTGGGGCGAGGCCGGCGAGTTGCCGTCGCTGATGGTTCCGGTGTTGGCGAAGCCACCAACGGTGTGGCGGTAGCCAGGTCGCTGGTGGGTGTTATCAGGAAGACTGTTTTGATGGCAGCCTCGTCATCCTGCTCCACGGCTTCAGGCAGGCGTGGAGCCAGCATCTCCTCGACAAAGAAGACCGAGCCGGCCAGACTGATAAACACGAACATACCCACCAGACTTCGGGCTGCCCTGCTGGATGCAGCCTCACGCTCCAGTGTGAAGATGGCTGTGTTACGCTCGCGGCGAGCTTCCAGGACTGCGCGCAGGTATACCAAGACACCCAGCCCGCACAAGACGTACAGCCAGTCTGCGTACTCAACGATTACTTGGATAACATCCGCCATGGGTTGATCGTTCTGCCTTTCAGGCCATCAGTCAGAGCAATTGTACTACGGGCCGCCAGTCATGTCAACAGGTATCGCGATGCGGGTGTCCTAACGACAGTCAGGCGACCGCGTTACTTACTATGACGGGATTCAGATCATGTGTGGTTCCGCTTCTACCACATTTGGGTGTGAGATGACACCCCCTTCAGAGACGTGACGAAAGGCAATGTAGATGGGATCGATGAGGGTGTGGGCCGGCCGGCTATGTGCACTCCTGCTTGTCCTCGGTGGCTTGGGACTTCCTGCTGTACTCAGGCCGGCCTTGCCCTCTCACGCCGGCAGCGCCGGCTTCATCATCTACACGACCGACCGCGTGGCCAGCGAGTTTGACCTGTTCCGCATCCGCGGAGACGGTACGGACGATCAACGCATCACGGGAACCCTGTTCGCAGATGAGGTTGATCCCGATTGGTCCCCCGACGGGTCTAAGGTGGCGTTCGTATCTAACCAACTCGGTTCCCCTGACATCGTGATCATGAACAGCGATGGGACAGGCCAACAGCTTCTCATTCTCGACACCTTTCGAGATGAGATTGACCCCGATTGGTCGCCTGATGGCACGAAGATCGCTTTCGCCTGGAATCTCCGAGGTGGCCAGTTTGATATCTGGGTGGCGGATCTGCAGGCCAGCGTGTTGGTTCCGATTACCAGCAATCTATCGAGAGATGAGCGTTATCCTGCCTGGTCGCCGGATGGTCATCACATTGCTTACGCCTGTGAGATAGACGATCAGGACGAGATTTGCGTCGTGGATCTCGAGACGATGTACGTTCAACGTCTGACGGAGCGTGTTCTAACGCATGACCGGCAGCCGGCCTGGTCACCGGACGGCGCTTATATCCTCTTCACCTCCGTGGAAATTGCAGGCACTTCACCGGGCGCACTGCCGGCAGGGCATGGGCCGGACTGGTCACTGAGCCCGCTCGCGACTTCAACCGCTACCACGACCGTGACCCCATCCCTCACGACCGCACCATCCGATACACCTGTGCCCACGTCTACCGCGACTCACACAGCCACCCTCACCGACACACCGACTGCCACTGCAACGACTACGCCAAGTGGGACGCCCACAGGCACCGCTACGCCGACTGCCACCCCGATGCCCATTGAAACTTCTTCGATCTGGATCATGAGAGCCGATGGCAGTGATCTGCACAAGCTGATCGATCTCCCGATCCGCGTGTTTGATCCGGCCTGGTCGCCAGACGGCGCACGGGTGGTGTTTGCGAGACAGCGTCTCAACCCAGAAAATGGTGAACTCACACCGCCGAGGCTCTATCTCTACGACCTGCTGACAGGCCATGTGTTGCCCTTCGGATCATCACAGGTGCCCATCCGCGGGCAGGCACCGGATTGGATAGGCGCTATTGCAACGCCGGCTACGCTCACACCGACGGCCACAGACACAGTGCCACCGCCTCCGCCGCCGTTCACTTTAACACCCACCGCGACGCGGGCGCTGCCAACGCCGTCTCCACCCCCGCAGGGACCTTCGGCGACGCCCTCACGTACGCTCTTGCCGCCACCACCGGGAGGATCTGCGACGCCGACGGGCACGAGATTGCCGCCTCCGCCGGCCAGAACCGCCACCCCCACGCCAACCAGGGTGGCGACTCCCCCGGTGACCGCCACACCTCCACCGCCTTCAGGCGATCGGTGCCAGGTGATTCAAAACCCCGGGTTCGAAACCGGCCCGCCGGCTGAACCCTGGATGATGGACCGTCACGGTGCTTCGGGGGCCCTGGTACAGCAGGAAGCACGACGCACGGGCCAGTGGGGATTGCGCATGGGAACCACAAACAGCGCCTGGGACGAGGCACGGCAGGTCGTCAGCCTGGTGTGTCCAGACCTGGACGGGGCAGGTGCGCGCTCGCGGATGTTCGCTGAGTTGTCTTTCTGGACGCGCGTGATCGGGACAGGGCCGGCTACCAACGGAGATGTCCTGAATGTCGTGCTACTCACGTCCGATGGCCGGCAGCTCCTCCGGCTCATCAAGACGCTCACGGACCAGGACGCCGACGGACAGTGGCACTACTCAAGCACCCGCTTCACGGACTACATGGGGCAGACGATTCAGGTCGCGATCAGTGCCACAACCGATGAGAGTGGACCGACCACGTTCGATATTGATGACGTGCGTCTTGAGCTGGCTGTCGAACGGATACCGTATCGGTGGTACGTGCCTTTTATCGCACGGTCGCGAAGAAATGCCCAATAGTAAGCGACGACGCTCAGCCTGATCTGCCGGCCCTCACGCCAAGCTCACGAATCAGGTGGGCAATGTCCCGAGCTGCAGAGGGTCGGGCGAGTCGTCGCGCGTTGGCAGTCATCTGCTGTCGGGTAGTGCCTCCAGAATCGAGTAGTTGGCGCAAGGCACACACCAGAGCTTCGGGTGTCTCGGTGAGATGGCCGGCGCCAGCTTGAACCACAAAATCGACGTTGCCCCGTTCTTGCCCCGGCACGTAGCCTGTGAGCAAAATCGGTCGCCCTACCACCAGGGCTTCGCAGATCGTGCTGGGGCCGGCTTTCGTCGCAACCACATCTGCGGCATGCATGAGGATGGGCATGTCGCGCACGAAGCCGAAGATACGCGTGGGAACGCCCCAGATTTGCTTCTCCAGTTGCCTTCGCAATCGCTCATTGCGCCCACACACGACCATCTGCTGGAGAGGGAGGCCGGCTTCACTAACGGCCCGGGCCATGCTGGCAACACGTCCCATGCCTTCGCCACCCCCGATCAACAGCACTGTGAACCGATCCGGTGCCAGCGCCAGGGCCTCGCGAGCCGCGGATTGGTCTACGCTGATTTCCGTGAATCGCGGGTGAACTGGCTGCCCGGTGACAGCGATTCGGTTCGCGGGAATGCCGGCCTCCATCGCCTGCGACTTCACCGCTTCGCTCGGGGCAATCAACAGGTCAACATCGCGCGTGAACCACGCAGCATGCGCGGTCACCAGGTCTGTGACAATCGTGATTGAGGGAAGATCGCGGCGAACTCGCCGGCGCACATCGGTGGCCAGCCGCGTTGCCAGTGGGTGGACGCAGACCATCACGTCGGGCTGAAAGGCCCGCAGCCTGGCCTCAACGCACTGGCGAGCGCCCAGGCTGATCATCGCCCCGAGCAGTGTGGCACGCCGCCGGCCATTCGTCAGGTGAAAGCCCGCCCCCCACAGGCTGGCGGCGTGATTCACCCACGGCCCGTAGATCCTGCCGGCCTGATTCAGCGGGAACAGGGCGCAGGTGGTGAAAAAGTCCAGCAACTCAACCGTTAAATCAGCGTCCAATTCCCCCAGCGCCGCAGTCACGGCTTCGGCAGCACTGCGATGCCCGCCGCCGGTGTCCGACATGAGGATGAACAGCTTCACCGCCGACGTCGAACCCCTATGTGCCGGTGAGTGGGTGTGTACTCGGCCCTTCGCCGCGCTGGACGAAGGCTTTTACACTCTTCTCGAACTTGCGGCGAGGCAGGAGAACGCGCCGGCCACATCCCAGGCATCGGATGCCGATGTCAGCGCCTAGTCGCACGACACGCCATTCGTAACTGCCGCAGGGATGCTGCTTTCGCAGCCGCACGATATCATCCATCCGGATTTCCATGACCATATTTGTCACCTCGCATGGGCCGGCCAGGGGCCAACCCAGTCAGGCTACACATCTGCGCACGTCGTTCATGTTTCAGAAAGATTATATCACAACCGCTGAACAGCGATAAGTAGGCTACTTGACGGCCGGTCGTCTGGCTTTGCTTTTGGGTACCTTGCTGAAATGTGCTATAATTCGGCGTGATTTGCTGACAGAATACGAATCAAGGGGCTTGCATCTTGCCAAGATCTGTTGCTGGATTCATTAGTGTCATCGTTGCGCTGGTCGTCGGGATCACCGTGCACGAGTTCGCTCATGCCTTCACGGCCAGCGAGTTGGGAGACCCGACGAGCAGGAACCAGGGCCGGCTCACACTCAACCCGCTGTCGCACCTGGATCCGGTTGGCTCGCTCATGATCCTGTTTGCCGGCTTCGGGTGGGGAAAACCCGTCCCGGTCAATCCGTACATGTTGAGGACGGATCCGACGGTGGGCATGGCAGTGGTATCGCTGGCCGGCCCGGCGTCGAATGTGCTCACGGCCCTGCTGTTTGCCATTCCGCTGCGCCTGGGCATCCTGCCATCGGGGTTTGGCAGCCGTATGTTCCCATCGTTTACCAGCCTGTTTGGGACCATCATCTTCATCAATATCGCGCTGGCAGTCTTCAACCTGATTCCGCTGGCACCCCTCGATGGCTACAAGGTTGCCCTGGCTGTCCTGCCGCGCGAATTCGCGAATCGTCTGCGTCAGATTGAGACGTATGGGCCGATCATTTTGATTTTGCTCGTCTTCTTGCCCAATCTCGCCGGCGTTGATGTGCTGGGGAAAATCATGTTCCCGCCGATTCGTTTCTTGTACTCGCTGATGACGGGCTCGTGAGTCGAGAGCTGGCGGGCGCGGCGGCCTATCGGGTGCGACAGTTCTTCGCCGCTGTGAAAGCCGGCTCGCTCTCCGAAGCTGACCGCGCTCTGGTTCAACGCTACCTGACGCCGGCCCAACTCCAACTTTTCGAACGCATGCCGGCGAACGATCAACAGCACGCGATAGCTGTCGCGAGCAGGTTACTGGACTGGGGTTGGCATGATCAGACGCTGATTCAGGCGGCACTGTTGCACGATATCGGCAAGGCAGATGGCGGTCTCAACCTGGCGTATCGAGTGGCTATCGTGCTCCTGCGAGCATTCTGGCCGGCAGGGCTGGAGTGGCTCGCAGCGAGCGATACCGGATGGCGCCGGCCCTTCTACATCCATCACCATCACCCAGAGATTGGGGCGCGGCTGGCAGCCGAGGCCGGCTCCTCACCCCGGGTCGTCGAGTTGATTTTGCAGCACCAATCGCCGGCCAACACACGCGGCGAGTCAGGTGAGCTGATGGCCCTGAAGGCCGCAGACGAAAGGTCGTAGAACAGGTAAATGGAGAGAGGACAGATAACGATCGTTGGACTTGGCCTGATTGGCACTTCGCTGGGGCTGGCCTTGCAGCGAGTCAAGACCAACTTCGAACTCGTAGGTCATGATCGCGAACACGAGGTGGCCAAGCAGGCGGTCAGGTTGGGGGCCATCGATAGAGCCGAGTGGAACCTGATCAGCGCGGTAGAAAACGCGGACCTGATCTTCCTGGCGATCCCGGTGTCGGGGGTCCGGGATACGCTGCAGGCCATTGCCAACGAGGTCAAACGGGGGGTATTGATCACGGACACTGCGTCCACCAAGCAGCAGGTCATGGCCTGGGCCGAGGAGTTGCTGCCGTCCCATGTCAACTTCGTCGGTGGCGACCCCGTCGTCAAGCGCATCGGCCATGGTCAGTCGGACGCGTCGGCCGATCTTTTCCAGGGGGCGCCGTATTGCATCGTGCCGGCCATGAGCGCCGACGAAGAGTCGGTGCGGGCGTTCGTGCAACTGGTTTCCAGCCTGGGAGCCGAGCCCTTTTTCGTTGATGCGGCAGAACACGACGGCCTGATGGCCGGCGTCGGACATCTGCCGTTTGTCCTGTCGGCGGCCATGGTTCACGCCGCGGCCCAGAGCCCATCCGAGCAAGACCTGAAACGCATGGCCGGCCAGGAGTTCCGCAGCATTACTGCATTCCCCTCCACAGACCCAACGTTATTCAGCGATGTATGTCTGACTAACAGTGACAACATCGTCCGGTGGATTGATCGGATCATCGCTGAGCTTCACACCTGGCGTGACATCATCACCAGCCGGGACGCTGAGCGACTGGAGGCGCTTTTCAGTGAGCTCTTAGAGACTCGCGCGCGCTGGCTGGGCGAGATCGAGACGCCGTCGCCAATGCAGGAAGCGCTTGATAGCACCGGAGGTGGCCTCCGTCGCCTGCTATTCGGCTCACGCCTGGGAGG
>CAYYSH010000180.1:5173-6456 GCA_964474265.1 uncultured Anaerolineales bacterium | reverse complement strand
GTTTGTCGTAGATCGCTGAAAACACAAGCGGCTGCCCGGTTTTATGAATGGCTCACCAGGCAGCCGCGCTCGGCAACGATACGCGCCAGAAACGCAAGGGGTCGCCTCGCTCATGGACAGCGTCCCGCCCAATCGAGAGCCACCTGGGCGATGTCCGCGATATCGATTCTCCCGTCTGGCGCGACGTCGTAGCGCGGCAGATACTGGAATGGATCTCCCAGCCGGGCTGTCAGGATCTCGATGTCGATCACGTCAACGCGTCCGTTCCCGCTGAAGTCATAACACGGTGCCATCACCGGTTCGACAACCACCACGCCATGCTTCGCGGTATCGAAGACGGATTCGGAGCGATGAAATGCATCTGTGTTCCCCGTCGGCGGCTGGAACGGAAATGCCAGCGGCGTGCCGGCCGGCGCCGTCGAAGCCAGCGCCTGGAAGCGCACCGTTGCCAGGGCGAAGGTGCCCGTAGCAGCCGTTCCATCCAGTTGCCTGCCTGCCGAATAGGTGATCCGGCCGGCGCCGGCGTCGAGGTGGTTGGCCAGCACAACCGGCAGCGCGGTCCCCGGTGTGATCTGTCGCACCGCCAGCCGTTCGGGATCGTAGGCCAGGAAAGCGTCGACGGCGTCCACCGGCTGGCTGCCGGCTTCGACCACGATGGCGATATCGAACGCCTGCGCCACGGCCACGGTTGTCAACGCCGGCTCCAAAGTCACGCGCACCGATCCTCCAGCGAGACCCGAACCAGCGTCGAGAACGGGATCAACAGGTGCATTCCTCTCCGATGGGACACGGGCCTCAACCCGTGCAAACCACCCATCTGAGAGTGGCGCTGCGCCCGTCAACACCGTGCTCAGACCCAACAGCGCCAGCCCCAGGCCCAGCCGCAGGTATCGAACGAACGTGAGACGTGCTGATGGTTGAAACGGATTCACAGCCATTTAGATACGCCTCACGTTATTAAAACAAACCACATCACGCTTCGTCTCTCAAAACCAGGGGGATGTACCGCCTATGGTCTGCCCCCGGTGTGAGCGTCGTCACCGTCGCCCCAACGGCCGAGCCGAACACGGACCGGCCACGATGGAAGACATCGGTGTTGCGGATCGGCGGCTGGAAGGCGAAGGCCAGGGAGGTGCTGGCTTTCAGGTCCTGCGCCTGCAGGTGCAGTGTGACCAGCGTGAAGGTTCCTTCGGCATCGGCGCCTGCCAACGGCTTGCCGGCGGAGAAGGTGAGCGTGCCGGCGGTGTTGTCGAAGGCCCGGGTCAAGACGGTCGGCAGGGCGG
>CAYYSH010000180.1:0-5163 GCA_964474265.1 uncultured Anaerolineales bacterium | reverse complement strand
GGCGGTGCCGGGCTCGATCTTCAACACCTGCAGCGCGGTGGGATCGAAGTCCAGCGCCACGTCCACGGCGTCCACCGGTTGCTGGCCGGCCTGCACGACGACCTGCACGGTGAACGTTTCCCCCGAAGCGACGGTGCGAACGGCGGGTTGGATGGACAGGTGCACCCCTTCGCTGGCCGGCAGGCGACCCGGTGGGGACATCCCCTTCACCGCCCATGAAATCGTGTAGGACGAGCGCGCACTGATGGCGCTGAGGCAGACGACGGCAGCCAGAAAGAGGCCGCGTATCAGGGTGAACAGCCGGCGTCGCCTCTGCGTCTTGGTGTTCGATCCTGTGTTCATCTCTCGTTCTTCCCTAACGTTTGACTATCCGCCCGAAGGTGTCGCAGAGCTCGCGGAGATGGTTGAGTGGCGGCCGGACCGTTCTCTGGGCTGCCATGAGGCTACAACCGCGACGTCGGCGTGGGTGGGGTCCGGGCTTGCTGCGAGCTCGAGCAGCTTTGTCAGATCCAGGCCAAGTTTGAGGGGTGCGAGTTTGTCGGGCCATGTGGCTTGTGCGATCTCATGTGCCGGCTTGCCCTGGTAGAGACCCTCCCCAACCGTCAAGAGCAAGCCGGCATGTTTTGTCCAATTCTCGCCAATCTGGACCCAATCTGGAATGGCGCCGGGGCTGTAGGTCGCTGTTGTGCCACTCAGGAACGCATTCAAGCCGCTGAGACCAGCTTTGATGACGACGATGCCCCGTTCTGTGACCGTCGTGTTGGCGTCCCGAAAGACGTCTGCGACTTTGGCCAGGTTGAACGCAAACCAGGCGCTATCGATCGCTGCCCGCATCACCGGAAGTTTTAAGGTGGCGATCTTCAGCAAGTCCTTGACCAACGCCAACTGTGGCTCCATATCGACGATCCGATCGAGAAGATCGGGCTTGGCAAGCACAATTGCTTCTCGCGGCGCGAGGACATGGGACGGCCAGCCGGCAGCCTGTTTGAGCCGGCCAGCGAGTTCCGGCTCCTGGATCTCCATCCCGATGGCAAGGCCGGGGCGTTCCAGTGACGTTTCGCGATCGCTCAATGCCTGGTGGAATGTAGGTACAGTTTGGTAGCGCATTTTCACCTCCTGATTTAGTCACTCTCTAATTCGAACATCTTGGTCCGATCCCGGTGGAAAATACCGCTCACCCGCTACGGCTACCATCCCAAACAGGAGAGCAACCTTCATCACCTCTAAGGCTCTCATAATCCTGCCTCCGGAATCACATCCTGGGTTTTGATCTCCAATTTTTCTGCTCGCCTCCACTCCCTCCTCCTCAACAAGGGTCTCCCGTAAGAAGATAGATGGCCCGGTGACGCGGCTTGATCTGCAGAATGGAGCACTTACCCCGGCTTCACATCTAACGCGGAAGAAGCGTCGCTATATTAAATCCAAGAATATCTCCTGTGACTCCTTCACCTGTTGTTGCGTTGAGTTGGCCCAACACGAACTCCTGACCAAAGCCCCCATATAAGGGGACCTTTTGACCCTCTTTCCTCTGTTGCCCTATGCTGCCCAACTGGAGAGATACCTTTAGCCCAGTAGCAGCGACTCCTCTTTTGTGACCAAAGATCGTATCTTTACTCTCTACACCTGCGCTCAAAGACGCCTCGAATACAAGGCTCGCTGCAAATACCACGACTCCACAAGCTTTTACTTCGAAGAGATCACGAGACCATTCTCCGCCAACTCCCAGACTTACACCGCTTTCGGGAGAGATCGTAACAGCGAAACTTGGTCCTTTTCCACTCACCTCCTCTTCTCTACTCACCACAAAGTTTACTTCCTTAATGAAACGCGCTCCAAATGTGACTTCTATGGTGAGTTTATCCCCTACACGGAGTCCTTTTTTAGGTGTGAAAATAAATAAACCGTCCTTAAATCCAAGTTCCAGAGCCACTTTTTTGGGTAATCCAGCTCCACTCGCGAACCTCCCTTTAGAAGCTATCAGCTCGCTAATCAAATTCACACCGGCTAATGATAGCTGCATTGCCCCAAAGAACAGCAACGCCGCTTTGACTGTTCCCTGCGCTTGGCAGCCCTGCCGAACCTTCTCGGCAAGTTCCGCCCTTTTTAAGGTGTTCTGGATAAACTGGGCAATCTCAATCTCTGTGAGAGTGAGCCGCCCACTTGGGTCGAGGAAGTTCACGGGATTAGAGCCAGCAAATTGGTACCCATGTAGCGATGGAGGATTCACCGGATGACCGGTAAATGGATCTCGCGACAAGAAAGCACCTGCCTGCGGATCATAATATCGCGCCCTCAGGTAATAGGCATTTGCTTCTTGATCAAACTGTTCACCCGTGTAAAGATAACTATTATCAGTAGCGCCAGTCTTGCTCATAAGCACACCGTAGCCCTCGTAGTCATAGGTATCAGTTATATGACCGTCAGCATCCGTAAGCATCCGGGTGTTCCCATGGGCATCGTATTGATAGAAACGTTGCATGCCGGGGCGATTGAGGGCAAGAAGATCATCCCCGTGGGTATATTTAGCAAGCACATTGCCGCCACTATCGCGCTCCTCAAGCACCTGTGCAAAACCTGTCGGGTTTTGGGTGTCAACCAGGTAGTTGATAGTCCCGGCAGGTGTCTCCCTTCTCACACGGTTGCCATCTACGTCATAGGCGTAGCGGGCAGTGCCTGAAGGGCCTGTAACTTCTACCAACCGATCAAGGAAATCCCAAGTGTAGAAGATGCTTGCGCCATCTGTGGTCTTGGACAGGCGGTTGCCGTTGCCATCAAATGTATAGCTCGTACTGCCCTCCGACACCAGTCGATCGTTTTCATCGTAAGTGTAAAGGGTTTCGGCACCGTTGCGCACCAGCCGTGTCCTGTTTCCTAATAGGTCGTACTCGTAAATGAGGCTCCGCGGGTTGGCGCCGGTACGCGTCTCCGCTACCAGCCGGTTCAGGCCATCATAAGTGTAGGTCTCGACCGAGCCATCGTTCTCAGTAACCGTCTTCCGCATTCCCGAAGGTGTATAGGTGTAGTCAAAGCTCTTCAGCACATTGCCGCCGTTCTCCTGGTGCACCAGTCGGATCACCCTGTCGCGGTCATCGTACTCGGCAGTGGTGACAATCCCGTTCGGCGCTACTGTCCGTACCCGGTTGCCTGCCGGATCATATGCATAGGCGGTTTGCCCCTCGAGCGCTATGACCTTGCTCAAACGGTTCAGGGCATCGTATTCGTAGGTGATCGTCCGCGTTCCGTTGATTGTCAACGTCTGGAGATTGCCGTTGCGATCAAAGGTGTAACTCAGTTCCTGCGCATCCGGATACACCACCGACTCAAGCCGGTCTCTTAAGTCATAGCTGAAGGTAGTAGTACCTCTGGCATCGGTCACCGTCTTTCTCTGTCCTGTACCCGTGTAAGTGATCTCCTCCCTACTTCCATCAGGGAAGTGGCGGCTGACGACACGATTCAACGCGTCGTAAGTGAGGCGAATGGTATCGCCATTAAAGTCGGTCAAGCGCGTGACATTGCTGTTACTATCGTAGCCAAAGGTCTCGATTTGCCCGCCGGGGAGGGTGCGCTTGATCAGACGGCCCAGTTCGTCGTATTCGAGGCGAGTCGTGCGTCCCAAAGCATCGGTCTGGGTCAGGCGGTTACTGCTGAGGTCGTATGTGTAGGTTGTCACTGGGGCCGGATCGCCCGGGCGAGGCGGGGGTAAGGTAACAGCAGTCAACCTTCCAAGCCCATCGTAGGCAAACGTCGTGGTGCGACCCTCTTCGTCGGTCTGGGCTATCAGCCGACCGAGCGCATCGTAGGTGCGTCGCTGTGTGGTGAGATCCGGGAAAGTGGTCATAATCAGACGTCCGAGGGCATCATAGGTGAACGCCGTCCGTCTGCCGTTGGGGTCAATGACAGCCGTGCGGCGCCCCGCAGTGTCATACTCCTCGATGACTTCTGGTCGGATTGGTACACCAGTGGTGCCGTCCACAACCTGCGGCAGCAAAGTCCGAATACGGCGCCCTGCTGCGTCGTACTCGAAGTCCGTGCGATTACCCTTCGCATCGATACTTGCGGCCAGCAAGCCACCCGGCGTGAACACACTTTCTGTGGTCGCGTTGTCCGGGAAGTTGGTCTTCACCAGCCGGTTCAGTTCGTCGTATTCAAAGGTGGTCACACGGCCTAGCTGGTCAATGCGCCTTATCAGGTTCCCACTTGCATCGTACTCCGCCCGGGTGAAAGTGCCATCGGCAAAATCCGTACGAACCAGCAGGCCACGCACATCATAAGTGAACTCGGTCCGGTTGCCTCTGGCATCGATTCGGGCGGTGATATTCCCGTTGGCGTCATATTCCATCCGGATGACGTTCCCAAGGGGGTCCGTAACGCTGGTGCGCCGGTTGTTACCGTCATAGGTGAAGGAAGTGGTCAACGGTGTGACCACTCCACTAACCTCACGAATGACAGTCTTTGTCAACATATTCCCATTGTTGTCATAGGTGAACGCCACTCGACTCAGTAGCATCCCGCTGGCATCACGACGCTCCCGACTCGCAACTTGACCAAAGGGAGTGTACTCAATGAGCGTCTTGTTACCCATTGCATCTTTCTGCACAACCAGTTGACCGGCCGTATCGTAGATGAGCTTCGTTGTATTTCCCAACGCATCGACCATCTCAATAGGATTGCCGCGCGAATCATACCTGAACCTCGTAACGTTCCCCATGGGATCAACCAGGGTAAGGGGATTACCCCGCTTATCATAGGTGGCGCTGTTGACAATATTGAGACCACCCGGGTCAACCACGGCCTGGGTAACATTCTGTCGGGCGTCATAGGTAAACTCGGTACGGGTACCATCGGCATCCACCCGCACGGTCTCATTGCCAAAGGCGTCGTACTCGAACGTCTCGCGGGCTACCACGGGTACACCCTCGATGGTCACCACCTGCTCGCGCGAGAGAACGTTGCCATTGTCGTCATAGGTGAGGACCTGCGCATTACCTCGCGCGTCGGTCTGTGTTTCCTGGCGGCCCGCGATGTCGTGTGTAAAGTGAACCCGATTCCCCTCCGCATCAACGGTGGCGATCAGTCGACCGTTCTGGTCGTACTCGTTCCTGATGGCTCGATTCCCCAGGGGATCAAAGATGTCAATCATGTTGTGAAATCGGTCGTACAAAA
>CAYYSH010000179.1:0-6515 GCA_964474265.1 uncultured Anaerolineales bacterium | reverse complement strand
CCTCAGGGACGCCACCCCAGTGATTTTGCTGGGTCTGTACACCTTTTCGTCGTTCGTGATTCCCATCCCTCGCGGGATGTTGCTCGGGCTGAATCGCCTATACCTGGCCAGCGTGATCCACATTTTGGAACCCACCACGCGTCTGGTGGCCGGCATCGGCCTGGTGCTCTGGGGTCTGAAAGTGAATGGGGCGCTGACCGGCTATGCCGCTGGCAATCTCGTCGCTTTCACCATTGCGCTGATTCCTCTGTGGCCGCTGCTCCGGAGCCGGCAGGACCCGGCGGAGCCGGCTGTGGGACTGGAAGGTCTGGATCGCTATGCCTTGCTCGTGCTCGCTGTCAACACTTGCCTCATGATCATGGCCAGTGTCGATCAGATTGCCGTGAAACGCTTTTTCTCAGGGGAGGTGGCCGGCAACTATGCTGTAGCCTTCCTCCTGGGGCGCGTGATTGCCATGAGCACCATTGCTCTGGGTTGGGTCATCTTCGCACGCTCATCAACCATGCCACCTGATGATCCCCAACAGACGCGTCTGCTGACGAGAGGGCTGATGGTGATTGGGGCCATCGCTCTGGCCCTCACCGGCGGCTACCTGGCTGCACCGGGCCTGGCTGTGCGCGTGATGGGCGGCTCTCAGTACAGCATCGCCCAGACCTACATCGGCCTGGTAGGGGTTGAGATGACACTCTTCGCCTTCGTGTACATCCAGGCCTACTACCACATTTCCATCAGAAAGATGGAGGTCGTCTGGCCGCTGGGCCTGGCTGTCATTCTGGAGATCGCATTGCTGGCCAGATATCATGCCACCGTCGAACAGGTGCTGCTGAGCCTCATCGCTGTCATGTGTGGGCTGCTCCTGTGTGTCTCCTGGTTTTCCTGGGCACTCATACGTGACAGCAAACGCCCGGTGCCGGTCCCGATCCAGACGCGTGCCGACACGGGGTGAGAAAGGCTGCCACGATCCGATGAAAAAAGCCTGCATGATCGTTCACTCGTACTACCCGGCTGATCCGCGTGTGCGGCGCGAAACCGAGGCACTCCTGGAGGCCGGCTGGCTGGTCGATGTCATCTGCCTGCGGAACGGTGGCGAGCCGGCGAGGGAGAATTGCCAGGGTGCAGCCGTGTATCGCATGCCTGTGCGCCGTCATCGCGGGAGCGGGCTAATCGTGTATCTGCTCGAATACCTGATTTTCTTCCTGTTAGCCTCGCTCCATGTGACGTGGCTCCACCTGAGAGGCCGCTACGATGTCGTGCAGGCCCACAACATGCCCGATTTTCTGGTATTTGCGGCCCTGGCTCCGCGGTTGCTTGGCGCCCGGGTGATCCTAGACATTCATGATCTGGTGCCGGAGCTGTACATGCTGAAGTTCGGAGGCCGGCCCAACCACCCCGTCGTAAGAGCGACGCACTGGGTAGAGCGACGAAGCACGGCCTTTGCTGATCACGTCATCACCGCCGGCGAACCCTTCCGCCGTCGCCTTGTAGCCCGCCACGTGCCCGCCGCCAAAGTGACTGTCATCATGAACAGCGCTGATCCCCGGCTCTTCCGCCCGCTGCGGCCAGGCAGTCCTTCGCGAGACAACGGCTCCTTCACGCTGATGTACCACGGCGGTTTGTTCGATCGGTACGGGTTGGACATTGCCATCGAGGCTGTCCATCGGTTGCGAGACAACATCCCAGGCCTGCGATTTCTCATCTACGGGGCCGGCGAAGCTTCGGAGGGGCTCAAACGACTGGTCGGCGAACGGGACCTGGGGGCGCAGGTTCGGCTGGGCGGCTTCGTGCCCCTGGAGGAGATCCCCCGGCTGATTGCACAGGCCGATCTGGGCGTGGTTCCCTATCGCCAGAACCCGTTCACAGACCTGCTATATCCGACCAAAGCCTTTGAGTACATCGTCATGGGCGTGCCGGCTATCCTGGCACGCACCGGCGCAGTGGTTGAGCTCTTCGGGGACATTCCGGACATGTTCTTCCAGCCAGAGGATGCCGGCGACCTGGCGGCGTGCATTCTGGCCCTGTATGAAGAGCCCCACCGACGGCGAGATCTCCTGGAAGCGGAACGCCATGCCTACCGCCCTTACACCTGGGAAAGCCAGCGAGAGAGGTACATCGCGCAACTGGACCAGGTGATCGCACGACAGAGAGCCATACCTAATCTCGAAGCGCACTGAAGGGGATACACTCATGCATCAGGAACAGCTTTTACCCATTGCCGGCAACTCTGGCACGAGGAATCGAAGAATCTACTTCGCAGGTAAGCGCGCCATGGACCTCGTTCTGGCCGCGATTGGGCTGGTGCTCGCCACGCCGGCCATGCTGTTGATCGCGTTGCTCATCAAGCTGGACTCAGCCGGCCCGGTTCTGTTCAAACAGACCCGCCTGGGCAGGGGCGGGCGACCGTTCACCTTCTACAAGTTTCGCACCATGTACCAGAACGCAGGTCATGAGCTCCACCGCCAGTACGTGCAGTCTCTCATACGCAACGAGATACCGCAAAACGGCAGCTCAGATCCACCAACTGCATCCGTGTTCAAACTGACGCGAGATCCGCGCATTACCCGGGTGGGTCGCTTCTTGCGCCGGACCAGCCTGGATGAGTTACCACAAATCTTCAACGTGATCAAAGGTGAGATGAGTTTGGTGGGACCCCGGCCACCGCTGCCCTATGAGGTCGAAGAGTACCAGGACTGGCATAGAGGACGCCTGACTGCCATCCCTGGAATTACCGGACTGTGGCAGGTGCGAGGAAGAAGCCGCGTGCCATTCGACGAGATGGTGCGCATGGATCTGGATTACATTGCACGTCAATCGTTGTGGCTTGACTTCAGAATACTGCTGCTCACGATCCCGGCCGTGATCTCCGGCAACGGTGCAGAGTAGCTAGAGGGAGAAAACATTTATGAACCCTGTGCTTGAATACGCAACTGAATGGGCGAACAACGCATCGCCGCTGGTGCTTCAGCCGGCCACGCCGCAGAAGCCACTCAACATCGGCGTCATCGGGTATGGCTACTGGGGACCCAAACTGGTACGCAATTTCCAGGAAATCCCTGCCACCCAGGTAACCATGATCGCCGATCTGGATCCAGAACGCCTGGCCCAGGCGCATCAGACCTACCCTCGAATTCGCGTCACCCGCGACTACCACGAGCTATTGGCCTCGGACGTGGACGCTGTCGTGATCGCAACACCTGTGGCGACGCACTTCCCCATTGGGCGAGACTGTCTGAGCCAGGGCAAACACGTTCTTATCGAGAAACCGCTGGCACGCAAGCGGGAAGAGGGCCAGGTGCTGATCGATCTGGCCGGCCGGCATGGGCTGGTCTTGATGGTGGGTCACACGTTCGAGTACAACCCGGCCGTCAGGATGTTGAAGGAAATTGTTGCCAGCGGCGAGATTGGCCGCGTGTACTACATCCACGCCTCACGCACCAATCTCGGCATCTTCCAAAAAGATGTCAACGTGTTGTGGGACCTGGCTCCACATGACATCTCCATCTTGCTGTACGTGCTCGGCCTCGACCCATTGAATGTCAGCGCCACCGGTCAGGCTTACGTTCAGCCAGGCATTCACGACATCGCCCGGCTAACGGTGAACTTTGCAGAACGCGTTCAGGCCCACATCCACATCAGTTGGCTAGATCCGTGCAAAGTGCGCCGGATCACGGTGGTCGGCGAGAGAAAGATGGTGGTTTACGATGATGTGGAGATGCTGGAGAAGATCAAAATCTACGACAAAGGCGTGGACCGGCCGGACCACACCGATAACTACGGCGAGTTCCAGCTCTCGTATCGTTACGGCAATATCACCATCCCGCGTGTCCCGCTTCATGAGCCATTGAAGGTCGAATGCACCCATTTTGCTGAGTGTATTCTGCATGGCCGGCAACCTCAGAGCGATGGCGAAGTGGGCTTGAAGGTCGTGAAAGTGCTGGAGAGCGCCGAGAAGTCGCTCCTGAACGGTGGCATGCGGGAACCTATCCGGTGGTAACCCGTTGGAGATGCGTTTTGTCGCACCGACTCGCTGCTTTGCTCGGGTAGCCGTGTATGAGTTGCGATCAGTGTTGAGGTATAGAGAGGGGGATCGATCATGGAATTGATAACTGCCTACCGCGTGGTGCGACGCTGGTGGTGGCTCATTCTGTCCCTGGTTCTCGTGACGGCCGTGGCGATGGGTCTGCGCCTCCAGATGGCCGCTCCGGTTTACCAGGGTCAGGTCAAGCTGCGCTTCACTATCCCGCAACAGGAGGATGTCCAGTTATACGATCAGTATCGCTCGGTGAGCCTGCGCGGTGAGATCACGATTGCACGGAACAACTTCGTTGAGATCATGCGCAGCCGTGTGGTCCGCCGGCGTGTCGCCGACCAGCTTGATCTCCAGGGTGCGGACGCCCGCTACGACCTGGACGTTCAGGCATCCCGTGACTCGGAGTTCCTCTACCTGACGGTACACGCGCGGACGCCAAAGCTGGCCGAAGAGATCGCCAACACCCATGTCAGCACCGCCATCAACTACTATGGCGAGGTGCTGGCCAAGCCGGCCACAGCCGCCAAGGACTTTCTGGAAAAACAGCTCCAGATTGCTGAGAACGAGTTCGAGTCTGCCGAGGCGGCACTCACCCGCTTCCAGACTGAGAACGGTATCGGTGCACTGGATGATGAGCTGACCAGCTATAATCGGTTGATCGAGCACCTCCAGTTAGAGCGCAACCGGCGGATGTTGGAAGGGCCCACCAGTCGGGACATCCAGACCACAGAAAAGCTGCTGGACCAACTGAAATTGGAGCGGGAGCGCGCTTACGCTGAGGCAGATACCGACGTGATGAATCGCTTTGACAAGGCCATTGACCGTTACACAAAGGAGCTGGAGCAACTCACGGAAGATACCAGCGCAACGGCCCACGTGGATAAGCTCATCGCCAAGCGTCGCAAGGAGATGGAACGCCTGGTGGCCTTGGGTCCGACTTACAATATCCTGCACGAGAATGTCCGCCAGGCGCGTGAAGGCTACCAGCTTCTGTTGAACAAGTACACAGAAGCGGTCCTGAAAGAGAACACGGCCCGCAATGCGCCATTCGTGCAGGTGATCGAGCCGGCAGTGGCTGCAACCTCAGCGCAGCCCGTGCCAACCCGTCTCCGCGCGCTACTGGTGGTCGCCGTGGCCGGCAGCCTGGGACTGGGCATACTGCTCGCGTTCGTGTTGGAATACCTCACGACTGTCTCCACCACGCCGGCAACAACCCGGGAACCCTCGGTGGTGGCCAGTGAGTGAAAGGACGGCTATGCAACTCCAGCGCCCTGTGCTGGCGCTACCCTCCAGGCGTAACAGAATCGTGTTAGGAGGGCTCGGTGTTGCGGCTGTTGGACTGACTGTCTTTCTGGCCCCGCCCATGGTCAGTGCTGCCGGCCTGGCACTCCTGGGCATCGGTATCCCCGGTGTCTGGCTCCTCTGGACTCAACCGGAGTGGGGCGTCCTGACCATCGTGTTCCTGACCTCCAGCGTGATCCAGCCGGATCAGATCGACATCCGGTTGCCAATTGGCGGATTGGACTTGCGGGACATCATGCTCCTTGGCATGCTAGGCTTGCTTGTCCTGAAGCAGGGTGTACGGCGCAATTTCCACCTCCCGCGCTCGCCGATCACGATGCCTCTGGTGCTCTTCCTGGGGTTGGGCGTCTTCTCTGCGCTGAGGGCGCTGCTCGTCCTTGGCATAGACCCCGTCTGGACCCTGAGTGAAGCGCGGGCTATCGCTTTCTATGCCATGTTCTTCCTGGTCACGCTGGAAATTCGAGAGCGCCGGCAACTGCTGCGGTTGCTGGTAGGGTTGGTTGTGCTGGCTGGCATCACCGCTGTGCTGATCATTGCCCAGCAATTTCGAGGGAGCAATCTGCTGGCGGCCGGCATGCAATCCACCTCGTGGCAAGTGTTGGTGAAGTACGGCTCAGCCGGCGAATTTGGCGCTATCCGGGTTGTGCCCCCTGGTCATGTGTTGGTCTTCCTGGCATCCATACTGAGCTTTAACCTGCTACTGTTTGCCGGCTGGCGGGGCATCACCTCGTTCGGCGTGCTTCTCACTTTTTTGTTCATGAACGTCGGGCTTCTCTTCACCTACACCCGATCCCAGTGGCTGGCCTCGCTCCTGGCCCTCGGGCTATCAGTCCTTGCAACGCCAGTGCGTGTCAAAGCGCGCATGCTCGTCGCCGCACTCGTCCTTGTGCCCACTCTGATTATGCTCGTGTACGCTTTCCCGAACGGAATCGCTGCCATCAGTGAGCAGGTGCCTTTCATCACCCCCCTCTACGAGCGATTCCACTCGATCTTCACCCCCGAGGATACACTGGACACTTACTCCCTCCAGGGTCGAATCCTGGAGACCGAGACCTCCCTCGAGGCCATCGGTCGCGCTCCCGTATTCGGGTTGGGCCTGGGCGCAGCTTACCGGAACATCACGCGGCGAGAGGCAGAGAGCGGGTACACACGCTTTACGCGATTTATCCACAACAGCTATCTGTAC
>CAYYSH010000178.1:0-6526 GCA_964474265.1 uncultured Anaerolineales bacterium | reverse complement strand
GCGTGGCTCGGCTTGGTACCGCACTCAGATCATCGAGGTGCTGGTGCGGCGCGCCATCCACACATTGGTGGACTAGATCCGAAAGGTTTCGAAACCTTTCGGGTCCGCCAGAAGCTCTTGGGATGAACCCTGGAAATGCGAGTTCGGACGCGATGACGGCCAATCAGAGGGACTTGCTCATGCACAAGAGGCGTGTCCCCATGATCGATGCGCGGGAGCAGGTGACGGGCACCATCGAATACACCCAGGACATCGCGCTCCCCAACATGCTCTACGGCAAGATTCTGCACAGCCCCTACCCCCACGCGCGGGTGGTGCACATCGATGCCGGCGCGGCTGAGGCCCTGCCGGGCGTCGTGGCCGTGCTGACCCGGGACGACCTGATGGATAACCCGGCCATCAGCCCGGTCTACGGCCCCCAGATCAAGGATCAGCCCATCGTGGCGCTGGATCGTGTGCGCTACGTGGGCGACGCCGTGGCGGCTGTGGCCGCCGAGGACCCGGCGACGGCCGCGGAAGCGCTGCTGTACATCGACGTGGAGTACGAAGAACTCCCCGCTGTCTTCGACGCCGTGGAGGCCGCTCAGCCCGATGCCCCGAAGGTCCACGAACTGACGGAGGACTGGCTTGGCACGGCGGCCTACTTCGGCATGCGCCCCATCGCCGGCACCAACATCTGCCATCACTACCGCCTGCGCCATGGCAATATCGAGCGGGGCTTCGCAGAGGCGGACCATATCTTCGAGGCGACCTTTCGCACGCCGTCGGCGCAGCACGTGGCCATGGAACCCCACGCTGCGGTGGCGCACTTCGAGCCGGATGGCAGCCTGGTGGTCTACACCGGGACGCAATCGCCCTTCAACGTGCGCGATGCCCTGGCGGAGATGTTCCACCTGCCGCGAGAGCAGGTGCGACTGATCGTGCCCATGCTGGGAGGCAGCTACGGCTCCAAGGTCTTCCCCCAGGTGGAACCGATTGCGGCCGCGCTGGCCTGGAAGGCCGGCCGCCCGGTCAAGGTGGTGCTGACCCGTGACGAAGAGTTTGTGAAGATCAACCGCCACCCGGCCACGATCACCGTCAAGGTCGGCGTCCAGGCGGATGGGACGCTGCTTGCCAAGCAGGTGACCGCCTACTGGGGCACCGGCGCTTACGCTGACTGTGGCCCGGGCGTGGCCCAAAAGGGTGGCTTTGGCTCCGTTGGGCCTTATCGCATCCCGCACGTCCAGGTCGATTCCTACTGTGTGTACACCAACCTGCCGCCCAGTGGCGCTTTCCGGGGCTACGCCGTCACCCAGGCCGCGTGGGCGTCAGAGTGCATGATGGACCTGGTGGCGCGCGAACTGGGCCTCGACCCGCTGGAGATGCGCCTGAAGAACCTGCTGCATGACGGCGACGAATTCGCCACCGGCGAGATCATGCACGATGTTCACTTTGAGGAGTGCCTGCGGACGGCTGCCGAGGCCATCGGCTGGCCGGCATCCGGCTCCCCGACGGCGGAGGTTGAAGAAGGGCCGGCGGTGCGCGGCAAAGGGCTGGCCGTCATCCTGAAGGGCATGACCACCCCCAGCCGCTCTGAGGCGGCCATCGAACTGGACGCCGACGGCCAGATCACGCTGCACACGGCCACCATCGAGATGGGGCAGGGGGCGCGGACGGTCCTGGCCCAGGTCGCCGGCCAGGTGTTAGGCGTGCCGGCCTCGGACATCCGGGTTTCGCGCCCCGACACGACCATCACGCCGTTTGACAACCGCACCACGTCCAGCCGCTCCACGTACATGATGGGCAGCGCCGTGCATCTGGCGAGCGAGGATCTCCGGCGTCAGGTGTGCGAGCTGGCCGCCGAGCTCCTCGAGGCCCGCCCCGCCGATCTCGTCCTGGCCGATGGGCGGGTGTTCGTGGCCGGCAGTCCTGAGCGCGGGCTCACCCTGGCCGAGGTCGTGCAGCAGTCGGGTGAGGCCCGCCTGATGGGGCGGGGCGAGTTTGCCAACCAGGGTGGGCTGGACCCGGATACCGGGCGCGGCATCGCTTCTTCGCACTGGCATCAGGGCGCTACCGGCGTGGAGGTGGAGGTCGATAGCGAAACGGGCGTGGTCCGGATTGTGCGCTGCCATGCGGCAGTGTATGCCGGCCGGGTGGTCAACCGGCAGACAGCGGAGTTGCAGACCGAGGGATGCATCGTGATGGGCACGGGCAGCGCCCTCTTCGAGGAAATCGTCTACGAAAGTGGGCAGGTGATCAACCCCAACCTGTCGGACTACATGATCCCGTCGTTTCTGGACCTGCCGGCCAGCATGGATCACACCCTCATGGAGCGCCCGGAGGCCGCGGCTCACGGCCTGGGCGAGACGGCTCTGCCGCCGGTGCCGGCGGCGGTGGGCAACGCCGTCGCCGATGCCCTGGGCATCCGCATTCACGATCTGCCTATCACGCCGGAGAAAGTACTCCGTGCCCTGCGCCAACCTCCTGAAGGCCGACCCACCTCGTAGCTAGGAGACGCCTGTGAAACACCCCATTCGCTTGAAAGTGAACGGTAACTGGCATGAACTCCATGTTGAGCCGCACGAGACCTTGTTGGAGGTACTGCGTCGCGACCTGGGGGTGGCCGGCGCCAGAGAGGCGTGTGGCATCGGCATCTGCGGGGCGTGCACGGTGCTGGTTGAGGATCAGCCGATCTCGGCGTGTCTGCTTCCGGCGCCACTGGCCGACGGTCAAGCGATCCTGACGGTGGAAGGGCTGTCACAGAACGGGGAACTTGACCCGGTGCAGGAGGCTTTCATCGAGGAGATGGGGTTCCAGTGCGGGTATTGCACGCCAGGGATGATCTTGACTGCACGAGCGCTCCTGGCCGAAGACCCGACGCCCGGGCCCGACCGCATCCGCGAGTACCTGGCCGGCAACCTCTGCCGCTGCGGCAGCTACGTGAAGATCCTGGCTGCTGTGCAGTCTGCATCCAGAAAGCTGATCGCGCGTGATGACGCAGTCCTGTGACTAAACCCACCCTGTTTGAATCCTGGATACAATCAGCTATAATCAGTAGGTGGAGAAACTGCTTGTAAGGCGGGCTTTCTAGCCTGCCAGCAGTCTGGAAAGGCTGCTCCACGACCATAAGTTCCCAAGTACTGATAATTCAAACCGTCGAGACCTGAAACCCGATTCCCGGGGATGGAAAAAGGAGAGGCGTCATGACTAGCTCTAGTGCTGTCAGCATATTGGAAATTCCTCAGGATATTCTGGACTCTGCCCGCCTCAGCGTTCCCGAATTAAAGGTAGAGCTGGCAGTCTACCTATATGCCCAAGGTCGTTTATCCATCGGCAAGGCACGTGAACTGGCCGGTATGCCATTATGGGAGTTCCGGCAATTGCTGGCTTCGCGTCGTATCTCCCCCCACTACGATGTAGCTGATCTGGATGAGGATGTGGCTACGCTGCGTGAGATGGGGCGGTTATGATTGTAGTGAGCAACACGTCACCGTTAACTAATCTGGCTGCGATTGGGCAGTTCGATTTATTGCGTTACTTGTACGAGAAAGTACACATCGCCAACGGCGTGTGGAATGAACTGAACGCTGCCGGGAAGCATTGGCCGGGTCGTAATGAAGTTGCAACGGCCGATTGGATTGAACAGCATGCAGTTCAAAACGAGGCTTTGGTTACTGCTTTACGACGTGATCTGGACCGAGGTGAGGCGGAAACTATTGCCCTAGCCTTGGAACTCAGCGCTGATCTGGTCTTGCTGGACGAGAGGGAGGGCCGGCACGCTGCCAGACAGCTTGGCCTCCATGTTGTCGGTGTTGTAGGTGTTCTACTGGAGGCCAAGCACAACGGTTTCATAGATTTGATACGTCCCCACCTGGATGCTCTGCGCCAGACTGCTGGTTTCTATCTGAGTGAAACGCTCTACCAGCACGCACTGGCACTTGCGGGCGAAAGTCAGTAATTGCCTGGTGAAGACTTTTGTTACAGGTCAGCTACCTGAAGAAGATCACTCTCTATGAAGATCAAGTTCTACGCCCACGCCAGCTTCCGGCTTGAAGGCGACAACATAACGGTGATCACCGATCCATACACACCAGGGCCTGGCGGGTCAGGGTTTGATCCCATCAACGAGCCGGCCGACATCGTCATTATGAGCTCCGATGACGACCGGTTTCACAGCGATCCAAGCCATGTGCTGGGCAACCCGGTCGTGATCAACGCCCTGGATATTGGGCCTGCCGGCATCACCGTGAAGGGCCTGCACATTCAGGCGTTCCCCACCATGGAGAGCCTGACCCACGACTTCAGCGGTCGCGATCCCCGAGCCAATGCCATGTATGCTTTTACGCTGGACGGAATCCGCGTCCTGCACACGGGGGACATAGGTAACCCGTTCACCGAGGAGCATCTCGAAGCGCTGAAGCAGCGAGTCGATCTGATGTTTGCCCTGGCCGGCGGGCGTGCCACGATTGCCTTGGACGATTTGGACCGCGCCCTGGAGATCATCCAGCCCCGGGTGATCATCCCGATGCACTACTACAGCCGGCGAGGGGTATTGGACATCCTGCCGGTGACGGCTTTCGCGGATCGCTTCCCGGAGAGCCGGGTGACGTGGGTTGGCAGCCCTGAGCTCATCATAACCCGAGAGACACTTCCTGACACTTCTCACGTCTACGTGCTGGATCAGGCTCGCTGACAGGGATGCGTCGAGGGCCGGCCAGAGGTGAGGGCCGCGTTCCCCCCTCTCCCAAATTCGGGAGAGGGGGGCAAGAGGGCCGACAACTGCTTACGACAGAATCTCCACAACCCCGGTTGAGCCATTCACCCGCACGCGCTGACCGCTTTTGATGCGGTGTGTCGCATCCATGGTGCCTACAACTGCCGGGATGCCAAACTCACGCGAGACAATGGCCGGATGTGAGAGCACACCGCCGGTGTCGGTGACCAGCCCCTTGATCTTGGTGAACACCACAACCCAGGCCGGGTTGGTCATCTTGCACACCAGAATGTCTCCGGGCTTCACCTGGTCGAACTCAGCCGGCGTCGCCACGTAGCGTGCCACGCCCTCGGCCACACCGGGGGATGCCGCCAGGCCACGAACCACGTCTTTCGGGGCTTCTCCCTCCTCCTGGAGCCGCTCAAACTTCTCGGGATAACCCCACAGGTTGCTGTATGGCTCTTCGTAGATTGCCCAATGCGTGGCCGTGCCCACCCATTCGCGCGGTCGGATCTGGAAAGCCGCTTCGCGCTCAGCCCGACGCTGCTTGACCAGTGCCTTGGCATCGAAGGCGTCGAAGTCGGCTGTCAATTGTCGCAGTTCATCGTAGGTCAGGAAGATCGGGTCGTCCGCTGCCTCCAGCACCCCTTCCTCGACCAGCTTCCGACCGATGGCCAGGAAAACCAGACGCAACCGGGCATAGGTCCCCTGGTCAAAATAGAAGTGGTGGTTAGGGGTGAGGGGTGCCATTTTCTGCGCCATCTCCAGTGCCTCCTGGAGCTTCGCACGCGCCTCCTCATCCGTGACCATCGCAAAGAGGGCCTCGGTCGCCTTATTTCGTCTCTCAACCGTCTTTTGGAGCTCTGCCTCAACGTCGTAGTTGCTCTCCAGGTAACCTTTCACGGTCTCGATAACGGGGGTTGCGTCTTCCACCCAGGTGGGAACGATGTACTCATGGGTATACATGGCGCGATACCCGAATTCCGCCTGATAGTCTGCAACGTCGTTCTCGAGGAAGGCCCGGCCTTCAGGAGATTCCTGAAGGGCCTGAAGGATCTCGCGGCCCGTTTCACGCTCAAAAGCCCGTCGAAGGGCCGGGTCGGCTGCAACCTTGTCCCGCAAGGCGCAGAGGCCGCGCACCGAGTCCCAGTTTCGATCATCCACTGACATCAGGATGTCGCCTACGTCTAGATCTTCCTTGCCGGTGACCTCCTTCGCCACCGCCTCGAAGTTCATGAACGCCGCAAACTGGGCCAGGTTTAATTGCCAGTGCAGACGGAAGTGACGTTCCTGGATGTCGAGGGCGTCCTCGAGGAGGATCATCAACTCTGGTATCGTGGCCTCATCATACGGGTAGTTGTCCAGGTATTCGAAGTTTTTCAGCACCTCGGGCAGCAGCCGCTCGTTCCACCACTCCATAAAGTTCTGGGCATATACTGGCAGGACCATGTTGAAGTAGGGAGCCAGCCGGCCCGCCTCTTCCGGATCGCGTGGCACAACCGCCGTGTAGACGTAGCCGTTGATCTTCTTGGCGACCCAATCCTTCCCAAACGGCAGGCCAAACCGACGGTACATGTAGGCGCAGGTGTACCACCAGCCGCCGACGTCGAACCACATAGGCGATATAGGTTGCGGACAGTGGAGGTCGTCGTACCACCAGAACAGTTGCTTTTCCTCCTCGCTGTCCCACTCGATGGGAAATGATTCATCTCCGAAAAATGTGGCGAGCACCTCGGTGTTGGACATTGTGACCTCCTCATTTTTACACTGTTCGCCTCGATACTTCGCCAGTATCGATTATCGATGATTTGGGCTATTATACAGAAACGGTGA
>CAYYSH010000177.1:0-6542 GCA_964474265.1 uncultured Anaerolineales bacterium | reverse complement strand
GCACAGGCACAGGCCGTTATCCGACAGGCCGCTTAGCGGAACGGCACGAAAACCCTTATCGATGATCCGGCCTTAGCGGCTCACAACCGGCAAACGGGTACTCCAGATCGAAGACACCACGCGAAGTGTCAGCCGGCGTGTCGCAGAAGTTCCATCTGGACTTCGACCAACGAGGGTGAGCAGGTAGCTTCCCGGCGAAACCGACCCCGCCACGTCAAGAACCAACGTTGCCTCCCCTTCGCCGCTCACGCTTGCCGGCAAGAACGTAGCATGAATGCCAGATGGCAACCCCTCCAGACTAAACGTCACACGCTCGCCGAAACCACCGACCGGTACTACCTTGAAAGGTAATGTGAGCCGGCTGCCAGGCGTGACGAGCAAGGTTGTCGCCCCCAACTCTAGCCAGAAGCCAGGCAAAGTGAGTACACTGAGCCCTCCACCGTGAGTGGCCATCCATACTTCGCCATTCGGCGTGATCGCCAGAGCCTCCACCTGGTCGTCCACCAGCCCTGAATTGAAGACATTGTAGGTTCGCCAGTTGCCGTTACTGAATACGCTGACCCCGCCACCATCGGTCCAAATCCACATCTCATCTCCCCGGGCCAGCATGCCAGAAATTTGTTCGTCCGGCAGTCCACCGTCCTCAGGTTGGTAGTTCGTCCACTCGCCCAAGTCCCCAAGCACGCTGATGCCAACGCCACTGACGGCGATCCACATGCGGCCGGCACTGTCCACCGCGAGCCGGTCAGCCGAGGCGTCGCCTTGCGGCGTGCCCAGCAGACCCAACACGACCTCATATATTTGGGTGCCGGCCGGCAATGCCTGCTGCACACCGGCCAGATACTTGGGCGTGTTGAAGATGGGACGTACAACCAGCGCGTTGTCGCTCACGCTATAGTCTACAAATCGGTAAAGGGTCGGATCGCCCTCAAACATGACAAACCCGGACGAGAGCGCCTCATCCGCTGCCTGCCGGCTGCTAAAATCGGCCGGGACCATCGTCGATTGGGTGGCAACCTCGGCTGTGACGTGTCCTACAACCTGACCACGCCGGCTGGTATTGCGTACTGTATACTGCTCCCACTCGCCGGTGTTCACGTCAAGCACACTGACACCGCCATAGACATCGGTTGAGCCGATCCGATGAGGACGCGATGCAACCCAGATGCGATCATCGGGTCCCACCTTCACATCGCTTACGACATTCGATAGCAATCCCACATCCACAGAGTACACAGGTGTATTCAGATCGAAACTCCGTTGTAGCTCTGGCGATATCTGAAGCCCATTAACTCCTGGCTGAGGATGATTCAGGAACGACTCATACCGATAGACGGTGGGATCATCCCCTATCATCAGATAACCGCTGGCGAAGCGAAATTGTGCAGTCGCATTGTCTGGAATGTCGTCACCAGAGACCCAGATGCGCGTTTCGCGCCGTGGCGCCGACTGCCGCAGATACGTCACAGGCGAGTCGCTCCTGCGGAGGGTGTTTTGAAACGTGTAGTGGACCCAGCCGGTATCAGGCCTGTAATACCTGACACCGTCTCCGCCCCACACCCACACACGGTCAGCGTCATCCACAGTCCATAGCCGGCTATCATTAAGCCCGGGCAAGTCTCGGGCCTCAACAATAGAGGCGTAATCGGCCTCAACTAATGGGGCGATGTCCGTCCCCAGATAGGTCGTCCACGTGCCGTTCGAGAACCGACTGAAGGCTGTTAGCGTTTTCACCCACACCTTACTACGCCCAGTGGAGATGGCCTCTGCCAGATTATCAGCCAGATTCGAGTTCTCAGCCATGTAGTGAGTCCAGTGGTTGCCATCCCAGAAGTTGATCCCACCACCCACCTGATTCTGGCCGTCGAACATACGCTGTGTCGCGACCCAAATCTGGCCGGCCCCGTCTGTGGCAACCGCTCGGGTATGATTGCTGTTCAGAATCGTGTCACCTGTGTACAGAGCCTTCCACCCGAGGCCAGGCGCATAACCCTGAACGGCTCCCAGATGCCGCGTCCAGACCCGGCCAGCCAACACAGTCCACAGATCGGTTGCCGTCTGTGTGGTCATAATGCCACCGAAGTCCGCCTCTATGGCTTGCCTGACCGTCGGATATACCTCCCAGCCGCTACCTGTCCACCGGCTAACCGCCACGCGGTTCTGAGCGGAGAATTTGTGACCTAGCCAGATGCGGCCATCAGCCCCGAAGGCAATGCTGTGAACCTCGTCATCAGCGATGCCGTCGGCAGCTCGATACTGTTGACGCCATGTACTGCCATCAAAGACCCAGACACCACCACCGCGACAGGTTCCTGTGGGATCACACAGCCGGCTGGTGGCCGCCCAGACCTTGCCATCCTCGGGCCGCACAGCCAGGCTTTGGATCGTTCCATCAATGCTGTACGTGTGCCATTCCCCATCGAACATGGTGAACTCACCGCGCTCCTGATGGCTAATCCACACCCGGCCTTGTCCGTCCACGGCCATGGCGCCGGCATCGTTAGATACTAGAGGGCTGTTGAACTCGGTATAGACTGTCCAGTTGCCGTTGTCGTAAACGCTCACGCCGTTCACCGTACTAATCCATACCTGGCCGGCGTGGTCTACCTCGATATCCCGCACGTCGTCGGCCGCAAGGCCAACATCAACAGCATAAACCGGGGTGCCGGGTTCCACCGTTTGGTGAAGTGTCGCCGTAATCTTCACTGCTTTCGTGGACTCATTCCAGTCACGATAGAAGTAAATCGTCGGATCGGTTCCAAACATCAGGTAGCCAGGCGAGAAAGCTGCTAGGACCTCGGATTCGCTGGTGAGGTTCAAACGTATCTCCTGTTCACCAGTCCGGGCACGTTCTACAACAGTCGCTTTCACAGCACCACGCCGGCTGGTATTCTTGATGGTCAGGTTCTGGCCAGGGCCATTTGGCGGATAGCGACTGACGCCGCCGGTGGTTGCTGCCCACAATGTCCCATCCGGAGCAATGGTGATGGCGGTTACCGTATTGCCGGCCAGCTTGCCCTGAGGATACAGCAAATGGACAAAGGTATCATTCACCACGTTCCACCCGACAAGGCCGCCCGCCACACTGCCGGCCCACAGCGTATCCCCGTGGGCCCGCAGAACATTGACCCGGTCCGCATTGGCGTATGTTACCCAGCCTTCGGTGATGCCTTGCTGCGGAGCTGCCGGCACTGTAGCATGTGCCACTCCCAGAACGGCGGAGAGCAATAGAAGTCCAAACAGAGCGGTCCATCGTCGCATAAGCATTCCTTCCGTACAAGGCCGCAGTTCAAAGCCGGGGCCAGGCATATCTCACTATCTCGAGCCCTGACTCGGGCTTGAGTTCAGGTTTTCTCTAGATGACCCGTGTCATTCAGCGTTTCCAGGAGCCATCGGTCATCCTGGTGAGCCAGGGTTGTTATTGAAGCGTTGTCGATCTTCAAGCGCCGGCGGAAGCGCAACGGCAGACCAATAGTCATGCATACCAGTGCCTGAATAGGGCCTCCATGAGTCACGGCCAACACAGTCTGCCCGGCATGCACAGTCTCCCACTTGTGGAAAGCCCCCAAAACTCGTTCAGCCAGTTCGGCGAAGGACTCGCCACCCTTGCGGGGAGTGTGGATCGGGTCGGCGAGCCAGGCGTTCCAATTCTCGGCGTGCCGAACCTGTATCTCCGGCACAGTGAGACCCTCCCACTCCCCGACGTCGATTTCGCGCAGCGCAACCGTAGTGCGAAGCGGCAAGCCCAGCCGGCCAGCGATGGGCTCTGCCGTCTCGAATGCACGTGGCAGGTCACTGGTGTAGATGACATCAATGTCCCAACCAGCCAGGCGACGCGCCACTTGCTCCGCCTGCCAACGACCACACTCGTTCAGTGGAGTCCGCGCAAATCCCTGGTACCGGCCGGCCCGGTTCCATCCTGTTTCTCCATGCCGAACAAGCACCAGGCGCTTCATCACTGACTCACCCACTCAAGCTATTGAACAACCCAACCATCATAACTCTGTCCCGGCCAAGTCTGTTACGATTTCCTGCTCCTCGCGCGTTGCAAGCCAGATGCCGGCCAGAATCAGCGCCCCACCGACGACCTTCAACACCGTCGGCGGTTCGTCCAGGAGCAGCCAGGCCAGGAGCGTGGAGCCGACTGGCTCCCCCATCACGGTCACTGCCACATACGTTGCTGTCAGATAGCGCAATGCCCAGTTGAATGAGGAATGACCTAACAATTGAGGCACGACTGCCAGCAAGAGGAACATCAAATACGTGTTGGGTGTATAGCCGGTAAACGGCTGGCCAGTCAGGACCGCAATGATGAGTAGCTCAACCGCCGCCGCTCCATACGTGAGGAAGATGTACGTGATGAGCGACACTTTGGGACGTAACCCCCGACCGATCAAGAAGTAGCCACTCACCATTACAGCGCCCAGAAGAGCCAACACATCGCCCCACAACTCAGTGGACCCGATGCCGACGTCGCCGTAACCGATGATGATGCCGCCGGCAGTAGCCACAACAATCCCCGCAGCCATTCGGCCTGTCAGCCGCTCATTTGTGAAGAGGTGCGCTGCCAGACCCACCCAGAGCGGGCTTGTAGACACAAAAACGACGGACGACGCTACCGACGTATGGTCCAGCGAAGAGATCCAGAAGGCAAAGTGAAGACCCAGAAAAAGCCCAGACAATAGCGCCAGTTGGACATCCCGACGAGTCAGAGACCGCAGTTCATCACGTGCGGTGATCCACACAACGGGAGCAAGAATCAGCGTGGCGATTGTCAGGCGATAGGCGGCGATCGCGAGGGCCGGCGCATCAGCCCAGCGAATGAAAATGGCGGCAAAGGAGACGGCCACCACCCCTACGCTCAACCCGAGGTACGGCTTGAGAGATGCTTCGCGCCTACTGGAAGTCACTTCGACTCGTTGGGACCGTGGTGCATCCGATTCTTTAACACTCAACTGTCCAACACACCTGCCGCAAGCAGACCTGCACGAATCGCCTGCCGCCCCGCCTCATCCGGCGACAAAAGAGGCCGACGTGGCCGGCCCCCCTGGTAGCCACGCAAGTCCATGGCAAACTTGTAGCCCCCAATGCCATACCGGCTGATGGCACGGTTGAGTGCGCCCAACACTGCCTGCCGACGACGTGCTGCGGCATGATCGTTGGCCTGCACCAACTCGTAAATCTCCACACACAGTTCCGGCACCACATTGCTGATAGCGAGGATCGCGCCGTTGGCCCCGACGGTAAGCGCCGGATGGAGCACGCCGGCTGCACCCGACAAGAGGATAAACTCCTCTGGCGTGCTGTGGACAATCTGGGTGAGCTGATCCACATTACCAGAGCTGTCCTTCATCCCGATGATGTTGGGGTGCTCCGCCAGACGTGCCACAGTTTCCACCGCCATGTTCAGGTGAGTGAAGACCGGCACGTTGTACAACAAGATCGGGATTGGCGAGGCATCGGCCACGGCGGTGTAGTGCCCCCACAGCGCCGCATCAGTCATTTGCGAGGTGTAGTAGAAAGGGGTGACGACCATAGCGGCGTCCGCTCCCAGTTCGCCGGCCCGCCGCGTGAGCCGGATCGCCTCATCGGTGGATAGTGAGCCCGTGCCGGCAATCACTACTTTGCCCGGCGCCGCATACTCGCGAACGGTGGCGATAACTCGTTCGCGTTCGGCCGGTGTCAGGTGGACAAACTCCCCCGTTGATCCCAGGGGGACGTAGCCGGCCAGCCCGGTCTCATTCCACTTCTGAACGTTGAACGCCAGTGCCTCTGTGTCAACCTGGCCATCCCGAAACGGGGTAACGATAGGAGGAAATATACCAGAAAGCTTCATCGTCTCATCCTTGTTCATATCGCTGAAACTGCTTCTGTCCATAGATCTCGATGCTGTTGCCATCCAGGTCCCGGAAGTAGATGGAATGGTCGCCGCTGGGCCATGTGATTTCCTGCTCGATAGGCACGCCGGCCTCTGCCAGAGCCTGCCGGAATAGGTCCAGGTCTTCGAACCGGGCACCGAGGGCGACGTGCACGGGGCCCATCGCGCCGTGGGACGGCGGTCTGGCCTGCTGCACTGTCCGCTCAGCCACGAACAGGATCACTCGCTGGCGCAACACAGCGTCGTCGCCGGCACGCAGGAAGCAAAAGCTCTCCCCCTTGCCCACCGTCTCCAGGCCCAGAACACGGCAATACCATGCTTCGGCAGCGTCGATATCCGTCACATACACGCTCACTTCGCCAATACCCAGGATCGGGAGGGTTGGCCTGTCACTCATCACGTCGATCTCCATTGCCGGCGTCTCAGTGACCAGTGATCACAGATCACTGAACGCCAGTCGCCGGCTCACCGCAATTCCCTACCGCTATACCCCAAAATCCGCCGGGCCACGATGAGCGTGTTGATCTGGCCGGTGCCTTCGAAGATGTCGTTGATCTTGCCATCACGCATCCACTTCTCGGCCAGCAGCTCCCGCGAGTAGCCCAGAGGCCCCAGAATCTCGACCGCTTTCTGGGTGATCCAGGTGACGGCCTTGCCGGCCTTC
>CAYYSH010000176.1:2517-6543 GCA_964474265.1 uncultured Anaerolineales bacterium | reverse complement strand
ACCGATTGATCACAGCCATCATTCTGACCAGCCTGCCTGTGGCATTGTACGGCCTCATCCAGCACTACGGGCTGGATCCGCTGCCCTGGCTCGGAAACGTGCAAGTGCGCGTTGCGTCCAGCATGGGCAACTCCATCTTCGTGGCCGCTTATCTGATCATGGTCGTGCCGTTGACGCTGCTGCGCCTCCTGGAAGGGTTTGCCGGCCTCGTCCAGGCTGAGGACAACCTGGCCCCGCCCTTTATCCAGTCAACCGGGTACCTGTTCATCTTCCTGGCGCAGTTGTTGGCCATCTTTTTTAGCCAGAGCCGAGGTCCCTGGCTGGGCTTGCTCAGCGCCCTTTTCGTGTTCGGGTTGCTATGGGCAGTCACTCGGGGAAACCGCCCGCTGGTCATGGGCATCATTGGTGTGGCGGTGCTGGGTGCGGCCTTCCTGATCGTCCTGAACCTGCCCAACACCCCCCTGGAGCCAATCAAAGAGATGCCCTACGTCGGCCGGCTGGGCAAGATCTTCGAGACTGAAAGCGGCACAGGGCGCGTGCGTGTGCTGATCTGGGAAGGCGCTACCCGACTGATCAGCGCCGATCCGGTGCGGATGCTGATTGGGTATGGCCCCGAGACGATGCACGTGGCCTATAACCCATACTACCCGCCCGACCTGGCCCATTACGAAGCCCGGAACGCCTCGCCGGATCGATCGCACAACGAAACGTTCGATGCCCTGGTCATCACCGGCCTCATCGGCTTTGCAGCTTACCTGTTCCTGTTCATCAGCCTGTTCTATCACGGGTTGAAGTGGCTCGGCCTTGCTGAAAGCTCACAGCAGCGCAACCTCTTGGTGGGGCTGATGGTCGCTGGCGGCGCCCTCAGCGTCCTGGGGTTCAGACTGGCAGATGGAACAGATCGGTTCTTCGGCGTGGCATTGCCAGCCGGCATGATCCTCGGCCTGTTCATTTACCTGATCTGGGCCACATTGCGCGGCCGCCAGCATTCGGCAGCGGACACCCCGTTTGAGCTGGCGCTCATCGCACTCCTGGCGGCAGTCATTGGGCACTTCGTGGAGATCCACTTCGGCATTGCCATTGCTGCCACGCGCACTCTCTTCTGGACGTATGCGGCTCTCATGGTTGCCCTTGGGCATCTGGTTCACTATCGCCCCGAGCTCATCACCGGCAAGCAGCCAAAGCCGGTGCGGACGCCGGCCCCCTCAAGCCGCCGCTCGCGTCGAGGACGCCGGCACGCTACTGCCAGCGCCGTCACGCCAGAAGAGGACTGGCCATGGGCCTCCGCCCTTAGCGTGGCCGGCATTGGCGCTATCATCCTGATCACCATCGTCTACGACTACGTCACAAATCCGGGACGAGAGCGCAGCGCCATGTCGGCAGTGATTCACACCCTCCTGGCCCGATGGCAAGATAACCACTTTGTGACATCGCCCAGTATCCTGTGGCTCGTCGTTCTGGTGTGGCTCCTCACCGGATTTCTCGGTCTGGCCATGATTGCAGGCCGGCCAATGACATCCCGCAACCTGCCAGGCGCCGCTTACAAGTCCGCTGGCTGGTGGGTACGCGCCTTGACCATCTACGCGATTGCAACGCTGATGACCTTCCTGGTCTACAGCCTGCTTATCGCCGCACGCCTGGCACCGCAACCCGGCAGCGTCACACTGGATCAGGCCGTTAACCACGTCGCAAACCACATCACGCTTTACTACGTGGCCCTTCTGGCAACCATTCTGGCCCTGGCAGCAGCAATGGCCTGGCCGCGCACCTTGCCGGACCGCTGGTGGAGTGGCCGGTGGCCGGTTTTTCTAAGCCCAATTGTGGCCCTTGCTGTATTCCTCATCATCGGTCAGACCAACCTTAACGTCGTGAAGGCCGACATCTACTACAAACAGGCGTGGAACGGCTATCATCAGCGCGGCGATTACGACGCTGCTATCGCCACATATCGCAAAGCCCTGGCGCTGCAGCCGCACGAGGACTACTACTACCTTTTCCTGGGAAAAGCGTATCTGGAAAAGACCCGCACCGTTAATGATCCTGCAGAGCGTGAGCGCCTGTTCGAGGCCAGCCGGCAGGTTCTGGAAGAGGCCCAGCGACTGAACCCGCTCAACCCGGACCATGCCGCCAACCTGGCACGGCTACACCAACAGTGGGCACAGATGACCCAAGACCCACAAAAGCGGCAAGAGTTGCTGAACACAGCCCTGCAGTACCACGAACAGGCCACGAAGCTGGCCCCCAACGCGGCGCACCTGTACAACGAATGGGCCCTGACGCTGGATCAGCTTGGTCGCCATGATGAGGCGCTTGAGAAACTGCAGAAATCGCTGAGCCTGGACGACAGGTTCGTTGACACGTATGTCCTGCTGGGTGAAGTCCACCGCCAGAGTGGAGAGCTTGATGAGGCGATTACCGCTTACCAGAAGGCTCTGGAGTTGAAGCCCGATCGGGTCGAGGCGCACCGCGGGTTGGCGCTGGTGTACGCCTTTCAAGGCGAGACGGAGAAGGCGATTGAGCAGGAACAGGCCGTGATCCAGCGCCGGCCAGACGATGCGACAGCCCACCAGCACCTGGCAATCCTGTACCAGCAGAAAGGCCAACTCGACGCAGCTCAGCGAGAAGCAGAGGCGGCAGTTCAACTGGCCGGCAACGACCCGAACAACCTTCTCATTCTGGGCGACATCTACCGAATGCGCGGCCAGATGAAGCAGGCCATCGACGCCTATCAGCGGGCGCTCTCGCTCGATCCACAGGCAACAGAGGCATATGGCGGCCTGGCCCTTGTGTACGAAGCCCAGGGCGACCTGATGGCCGCCCTGGACAATGCGAAGCAGGCGCTCAATCTGGCACCCAACAACAAACAATTGCAGGCGCTGGTTCAGGACATCGAAAAGCGACTGCAGTAGCCCAAAAACGGTTTATGTTCACATCATGACGACTTACATGCTCATTTTCGCGGCCGCTCTGGCCTTTGCCGTTGGCGGCACCCCGGTTGCCCGCTGGGTAGCGGCACGCACCGACACCGTTGACCGACCATCGGGCCGCAAGCTACACCTGGAACCCATCCCCCTCCTGGGCGGTGCCGCAATCTATGTGGCGTTTATTCTGGCACTGCTTCTCTTCGGCGACCGGTTCTACATCTCCCAGCTTGTAGGCATTCTGATCGGGGCCACGCTGGTATCATTTCTCGGCATCTGGGACGACCGTCATTCGATCAGCCCACTCTTGAAGCTCGCCGGCCAGGCTCTGGCAGCCATGGCTCTCATTGCAACTGGTGTTCACGTCAACCTGTTCCCAGGCACCGCCCTCGACATCGTGATCACTTTGATCTGGGTGATAGGTATCACCAATGCTCTCAACCTGCTGGACAACATGGATGGCCTCTCAGGCGGGATCGCGGCCATCGCTGCCGGCTTCTTCCTGCTCATGGCAGCCTTGAACGGGCAGTTCCTGGTAGGCAGCCTGGCTGCCGCCCTGCTGGGAGCCTGCGTCGGGTTCCTGCGGTACAATTTCAACCCTGCCCAGATTTTCATGGGTGACGCCGGCAGCCTGTTCCTCGGCTTCGTTCTGGCTGCCGTTGGCATCAAATTGCGCTTTCCCGGCAACACCTACACCGTCACCTGGATGATTCCGGTCTTGGTGTTGGGCCTGCCGATTTTTGACACGACGCTGGTGTTCGTCTCACGCCTGCGACGCGGCGTAAACCCCTTCACTGCAGCCGGCAAAGATCATATCTCGCACCGGCTGGTAGCGCGTGGTCGATCGCAGCGCGAGGCTGTGATGACCCTGTACCTGACAGCCTGCGCGCTGGGTGGCATCGCCATGTTTGTGAGCCAGGCTGGGGTGCGCGACGCGTACATTGTTGGCGGCGCTGTTGCGCTGGCCGGCCTGTACGCCTTGTGGAAATTCGAGTGGAATCAAACTTGAAGAGACCGGGAGTCAAATGAGATTGTTCGGCGATCAACACACCACGCTTGCCAGGCTTATCAGGGTCGCCATCGTGGCGGCCCTGATGACTGTTGT
>CAYYSH010000176.1:0-2507 GCA_964474265.1 uncultured Anaerolineales bacterium | reverse complement strand
CTGTTGTAGCGGGCTGTGGCAGCGCAACACAGCCCCCGACACCCACGCCAACACGCCGGCCAGTTCCCACGCCAACTTCCGCGCCCACGTGGACGCCGGCACCGACCATCACGCCTATGCTGAGCGGTCAGGGGCCGTACAAAGAAGAACCGCCCATGACCATCGACCCGTCGAAGACATACCTGGCGATCATCAAGACCCGAAAAGGAGACATCACCATCCGCCTCCTGCCCGACGTCGCGCCGCGAACGGTTAACAGCTTCGTTTTCCTGGCCCGCGAGGGATTCTACGATGGGCTCACCTTTCACAGCGTGCGCCCGTTCCTGATCCAGGGTGGTGATCCACTGGCCAATGGCTTTGGGGACGCCGGCTATGCCATCCCCCTGGAAAAAAGTGACACGCCCCATGACGTCGGTGCTGTGGGACTTGCCCACCCGAACGAGAATCCATTTGGCAGCAGCCAGTTCTACATCATGAAAGCCCGACGCCCGGACCTGGACTACCGGTATACCGTTTTCGGTCAGGTGATCGAGGGCATGGATGTGGTGAATGCCATCGAACGCGGTGACGTCATCGAGACGATTGAGATCGTAGAGCAGTAAGTGAACGGAAAGATAGAGGAGGGCAGGCTCGGGCACCATGCTCAACGCCTGCCACAACGGAAACCCTGGTTTTGTGGAGAAGAAAGGACACATCATGCACAGCTACCGATGGATTGCCGCAGCAGCCGGCCTCCTGATCGCAGTCACGCTGACAGCCTGCGGCCGCTCAGCCCCCTCGCCGACCCCAACCGCGACCGCCGTCCCGACGGACACGCCGGCTCCGGTGCAGCCGCCGGCTACCTCTCGTGAGGGCACCGCCACCGTCGCCGGAACGCTGACCGCCTACGAGACAGGCGAGCGACTCGCTGGCGAGTTCTACGTATACTTCTTTCAAGCCACCCGCGATGCTGCCGGCCAGATCAACGTCTCTCCAGATGCAATCCTGGATCCCAACGTCCCACAAGTTGCAGTTGAGAGCGATGGAAACTTCTCTATCGAAGTGCCAGCCGGCCAGTACGTCCTCGGCGTGACCGACAAGCCGGACAACCCGATGGCCTCAAACTTTAGCCCGGTCGGAACCGCCGAGCGAGAGATTGTGTTCCTGGACTTGAATGATGGCGATTCTGAAAAGGTTGATGGTTACGTCCTGCTGGGGCGCATCGTCAGCCTGCCAGGCCCAACCCCACCCATCCCCACCGTCATCGACCCCGAAACGAAGGACTACTACGCCATCATCAAAACCGAGAAGGGCACGATGAAGGCCAGGTTGTACGACGATCTGGTTCCGATGACCGTCAACAACTTTGTACACCTGGCACAGACGGGGTTCTACGACGGCGTCACTTTCCATCGGGTGATTGAGGACTTCATGGCCCAGACCGGTGACCCGACGGGAACGGGCACCGGCGGCCCCGGCTATCAGTTTGCCGACGAATTTGTGCCAGAGCTCAAGCACGACTCAGCCGGCATCATGTCCATGGCCAACGCCGGCCCCAACACCAACGGCAGCCAGTTCTTCATCACCTTCAAACCCACACCATGGTTGGACGGCCAGCATACCGTCTTCGGGAAGGTGATAGAGGGCCTGGAGGTGCTGGACAAACTCACACGCCGCAACCCTCAGGAGAACCCGGATGCACCGCCGGGGGACAAAATCGAGACGATCGAGATCGAGGAGGTGCCTCAAGGACAGGAGCCGTAACGAGTTCGGAGGTCAACCGTCAGTTTCTCGTGATCCGGGTTTTGTACCATCAAGAGAGACCATGGCGCACTGCATGAATAAGGCTACGACTCAAATGGGTATCCAGCAATTCATTCGCGATGAGGCCGGCACCGAGAGCGCCGAGTACACGGTGCTGGCTCTCATCGTCTTCGTGCTCATCATGTTGATGATGATTCCAATCAGTGACCGCCTGGAATGGCTGTGGCGCGGCCTGCTGGAAATTTTACGCCAGATTCTCGAAATCCCCCCTGAAGCCGGCCCTGCCACCAACTAAAAGCCCCCGCCACTGGGGGCCGCCCTCCTGACCCTGCATGGCCCACACCGGCCCCACGTTCACTGGCTGAAGGACATGGCAACAATCTGTATGTCCACGATGTCAATCCTGGCATCGTGATTCAGGTCGTAGCCCCCGTTGCCGGCTTCGCCCGGGTCCAATCGCCAGTGATTCGCCACATCCACCAGATCCGTCAGATCTACCACGCCGTTACAGGTCACGTCAGCAAAGACACAGACCACGCCGGCCTTGCTGACCAGAGCCGCCACCACCGCCTTGATGACCTCGGCGCCCTGAGCCGGCACCACATATTCCGGTAAATCCTCAACCGTATGGTAATACGGGTAGCTGGCGGCTTCAGCCCCGATCAGCAGCACCGCCGGCACCTGCCGCCACAGAAACGGCATGTGATCACTACAGCAAGCGTGGTTGGACGTGTAAACCTGGAGATCCGTGTAGGTGGCCGCCA
>CAYYSH010000175.1:0-6544 GCA_964474265.1 uncultured Anaerolineales bacterium | reverse complement strand
GACTCTGGCGAATCGAGGAGCACCCCCAGGCGCGAACAGAGCAACAAAATACGGCGCGTAGGCGTGCCTCGCTCCTCAGTATCTTGGGGTGTGGAAAGTTCGCCAGAGTCCAGTTACCAGCAAAAAGCCTACCGCGCCCGCTGAAACTCGTCTTATGTCATCCTGATCGCTGTGCGACCCATTCCAGTGCATCTGGCTCTTTGCGAAGCGCAGTGTTGAGCACTTCTTCGATGGTATCGACCAGCACAAACTCCACTGAGTCGCGAACTTCGTCTGGTACATCATCGAGCCAGGGCTCGTTCCGCCGGGGCACGATGAGTGTTTTGAGGCCCGCTCGATGGCCGGCCAGCACCTTCTGCTTCACGCCGCCAATTGGCAATACCTGGCCACGCAGTGTGATCTCGCCCGTCATACCCACATCGGCTCGCGCTGGCCGGCGCGTCAACAGGCTGGCAATGGCGGTCACCATCGCCACGCCGGCGGATGGTCCATCCTTGGGCGTGGCGCCGGCCGGGACGTGCAAGTGGATGTCCGTCTTGTCGAACAAGTCTGGATCGAGGTTCAATTCCACAGCCCTGGCACGCACATAGCTCAGGGCAATCTGCGCACTCTCTTTCATGACATCCCCCAACTGGCCGGTGAGGGTCAGATGACCTTTGCCCTTCATCCGGGAGGCTTCAACGAACAAGATCTCACCGCCGGCTGGCGTCACGGCCAGAGCTGTGGCCACACCGGGGATCTCAGGCCGATCGGCCGCCTCAAACTGATGCTTAGGCCGACCGAGAAGCTCTCGCACCTGCTCGGAATCAATCTCGACTCGTTCGTTAATGTCACCCGCAGCGATCTTCACCGCCACCTTGCGACAGGCGCGACCGATCTCGCGCTCCAGGTTACGCACGCCAGCCTCCCGGGTGTACTCCCGAATGATGGTGCGCAAGGCCGGCTCAGTGAACGCAATCTCTTCTTCGCGCAAGCCGTTGGCTCGCACCTGCCGGGGCACCAGGTAGTCCTGCGCAATTCGCACCTTCTCATACTCTGTATAACCATCCAGATGTATGATCTCCATGCGATCGCGCAACGGTTCCGGGATCGGGTCAAGCCAGTTAGCGGTAGTGATAAAGAGCACCTGGCTCAGATCGAAGTCCACATCCAGGTAGTGGTCGCGGAAGGAGTTGTTCTGAGCCGGATCCAATACTTCTAACAAAGCCGACGAGGGGTCACCTCGCCAGTCAACCCCAATTTTGTCCACCTCATCCAGCATGAACACCGGGTTCTTCGTGCCAACCCGTTTGATGGCCTGAATGATCCGGCCTGGCATCGCCCCGATGTAGGTTCGGCGATGGCCTCGAATCTCGGCCTCATCGCGCAGTCCCCCCAGGCTCATGCGCGTAAACTTCCGCCCCAGCGCACGAGCAATGGACTGCCCAAGGCTCGTCTTGCCCACTCCCGGCGGGCCGACGAAGCACAGGATTGCGCCAGTTCCTTCCTCAACGGTGGCCGGCACATTCTCGAAATCAAGCCCACGCTCCTGCCGCAATTTGCGAACCGCCAGGAACTCCAGGATACGCTCTTTCACCTCTTCCAGATCGTAGTGATCCTCATCCAGGACCCTGCGGGCATGGTCGATATTCAAATTGTCATCTGTCGCCTTGTTCCACGGCAGATCGGTCAGCCAGTCAAGATAGGTCTTGATCACAGAATACTCGGCCGCCTGAGGCGGCATCTTCTCGAGCCGGCTGAGCTCGCGCAACGCCTCTTTCTCAGCCTCCTCTGGCATCCCAGCAGCCTCGATCCTCTGGCGGTACTCCTCGATCTCGGTCTGCTGCTCATCTCCCTCACCCAACTCGCGCTGGATGGCCTTGAGTTGTTCACGCAAGAAGTACTCGCGCTGGGCCTTGGTCATCTCCTCATGCGCCTCAGACCGGATCTTCTCTCCAAGCTCCATCACCTCAAGCTCGCGGCTCATGATACCGATCAGCCGGCGCATCTTTTCGGTAAGGGCATCAATCTCCAGCAACTCCTGGGCGGTCTCCATGTCCATGCGGATGTTGGCCGCCACCAGATATACCAGCAAGCGGCGGTCTTTCACGCCGGCCAGAAACTCCACAATCTCGTCGGGCACCTGGGGCATAAGACTCGCCAGCCGGCGCGCCAGGTCCAGCAGGCTGCGAGTCAACGCATCCATCTCCAGGGATTCTTCAACTGTCTCGGGAGCGATCTGGATACGCGCCCTCAGGTAAGGGTCCGCCGGCAGCCACTCCACCACCTTAAAACGCTCGATTCCCTGAATAATCACCTGCAGTGATTCATCTTCGTCACTCTGAATCACCCGCTGGATGAGTGCCAGCGTGCCAACCTGGTACACATCCTCGGGACCCGGTTCGTCCAGCTCCGGTCGCTTCATAGCGACCAGGCCAATGAGACGATCACCCTGGACCGCCTCTTGGATCAGTTGCACTGAACGCGGGATACCCACGGCAATGGGCATCACCCCGAAGGGAAACGCCACCGTATTGCGTAATGGCAGAATGGGCAATACTTCCGGGATGGTTTCAGGACGAGCCAACTGCGCATCTCCAAATCGAAAGCCTGGAAACATGATTCACCTCTTCACGCATAAGTGTGTGGCGAGGGAACCCGAGATTATGATGGGCCCGAGTTCCCATCACTCAATCATACACGACAATAACGCGAATGCCAAATGGCATTCACTCGACTTGACAGAATAGTACAGATGTACTATAATATGTGTGGCACTGGGGCCTGGACGGGACATCAGGAGAACAGATTGCTGGAAAGGCTATCACAAAACCACAAGCGAGCACATCACGCAACTGGCGATCCTTTCCCGCCGATGGATTTATCCTCGGCGGTTCATTTTGCCCCAGATAAAAGCCAAATGGCTACGTCAGTTTGAAACGTCGTCCCACTGACGTAAGCCTTCCGGGATGAATCTATCATCAAAGCCCTGCGTTACGCGCGGGGCTTACGTTCGTGAGATGCAGCTTGCTATATCTTGGATGGAGTGGCTAAAGTAGGTCGTAGCGCATTACATCCTGTTTAGTAAGCAGAGTGTTTGTATTGACGGCTGGAATGAGAGACATGGAGCATATTGGGACACTGGAAACAATTGAAGAGTTGCTACAGCGAGGGCATGAAAAGGGCCATTTAACACTCGATGACATCCTTGAGGCTACATCGCAGTTCGACGATGACATGGATAGCCTGGATAGCCTGTTCGACATTCTGGCTGAGGAAGGCATTGAGGTCTATGGCAATGGCCATGAGTTTATGTCGCTTCATGAGCTGGCTGTACAGAAAGAAGAGCAGGGTGCTCTTGAATTTGTAGACTCGGACGACACTGTTAGCCTGTATTTCCGTGACGTGCGTCCGATTCCATTGCTGTCTCGGGACGAAGAGGTCGAGCTGGCGAAGCGGATCGAGCGTGGCGAGAAGGCCAAGCAGCGCCTTGCGAAGCTGGGAGACGAATTGGACTTCGCCGAGCGCGCACGCCTGGAAGCTGAAGTCCAGCAGGGTCAGGAGGCATTTCAGGAACTGGTGCAGGCGAACTTCCGCCTGGTGATCAGCATCGCCAAGAAATACATGGGGCACGGCGTCCCCATGCTGGATCTGATCCAGGAGGGGAACCTGGGGCTGATTCGCGCGGCGGAAAAGTTCGACTACCGCAAGGGGTACAAGTTCAGTACGTATGCCACCTGGTGGATTCGCCAAGCCGTGACGCGTGCGCTGGCTGACCAGGGACGCACAATCCGGATTCCGGTCCATATGAAGGATCGTATCCAGCGTCTGAGCCGGCTCTCCCATGAGCTTGAGATGGAGCTGGGGCGCCGGCCAACCCCCGAGGAGATCGCCGAGGAGGTGGACCTGAGCCTGAGCCAGGTCAAGCTGGCGCTGGACGCTGCCAGACAACCGCTCTCCCTGGAGAAGCCGGTCGGCGATGAAGAGGACAGCGAGTTAGGTGACTTCATTGAGGGCGAGGACCTGCCCGACCCCTCGGAAGAGGTCGATTTGACACTGCTGTCCGAGGAAATCGAGGACCTTCTGTCTTCGCTTACACCGCGAGAGGCGCGCATCTTGACAATGCGCTACGGTCTCAGCGGCGGGCGTGAATACACCTTGAAGGAGGTCGGCCAAAAGTTCGGTCTGACGCGGGAGCGTATCCGGCAAATCGAGCAGGAGGCGCTGCGCAAGCTGCGACATCCCAAGCGCAGCCATCGGCTCCGTGCATATCTGAACTAGCCTGACCAACTGGGCCACACGCGATCAGAAAAGCCCGATCCACATCATACGTGGGTCGGGCTTTTGCCTTGCTCGAGCACGGTCGATCATCGGGCAATCGTAGGTGACACGTAGGCCAATTGAACGTCTAGATCGTTGCATATCCCGCTTCTTATTGACAAAACCGGCGTTTGACCTGACGACATGACAGGTCTTGCAGTGCCTGATCGTATGGAACTGTAGAGAACGGACAAACGTCTGTTGCTGCGAGATATTCTAGCGCCCCTGAAAGGCACGAGATGCAACGATTGCTACGAATCTTGTTTGGGCTTAGCTTATTGCTACTCACAGCATGTGAAACTCCGATCATGCCGGCGACGTTGGCTCACACACCAAATCGGTCCGGTCTCCCAATGACAGTCACGACTGGACGACCCACTCTGTTACCGACCGCCAGTATTGACTTCGACAGCCTCTTCCAGCAACTCAGCGCTCAGGCCGCCCGAGAAACTTATAGCCGGCCAATTCTGGCACAAGATGTGCAGCAGGCACTCGCAGCTTTCCTCAACGCCCGTGCCGACCGCCGGCTCTCCATCACACGCCAAACTGTGGTCCTCGACGAGTTGCAAACCTTGCTGAACTGGTCGCCAACACAAGAACCGAAAATCACCATCAGTGATGCCGATGGTGACGACCGCCTCGATGTATTGGTCACGTTGCCCACCGCGGGTCTGCCCGGCTTCATCATCCGCAATCAGCCCGACGGATTCGCCGGCTATCAGGTCCCAACGCCGGCCCTCGTGGCCAGAGACGCACTGGTTTCCTTCGAGCGAGTGGCAGATCTCGACGGCGATGGGCAACCGGAAATCGCGGTGACCACTCAGAGCGTCGGCGCCAGCGCTGTGAATACGCTGGTTACCATCGCGCGGTGGGACGGCGAGGGGTTCAACCCCCTATTCAAAACGGGGATCAGTGATTGGGCCGGCCCGGCTGGCTGGGAATTCGTCTCGGAGGGAGAGACCGTAGCACTGGTTACCACATGCCCTGCTTTAGGGCCCTACGATCACAAGCTATTGCCACATCCGACGCTGACCCGCACCTTCCGATGGGAAGCCGGCAACCTGATCCTGAGTACGGTGTCGTTAGATCCGCCCGCAACTGTCCGCCAGCAGGTCAATGTGGCCGAGTCGGCATTTCGACAGGGCCGGCTCGATCAAGCATTGGCGGCCTACATCCGCGCCGCAGAGGATCCCAACCTGGCCGACGAGCCGGGGACGGCACAGGTCGCCTGGCGCGCGTACGCACGGTTCCGCATTGGCGAAATTGAGGCGCTTCGAGGTAGCGTGGACGCGGCACGGCAGGCAATGGAACAGGCGAAAGCCGCCGGCCCGGCCTTGAGTGTCCTGGCGGCCGCCTTCCTGGACGGATACAGCAACGGCGATGCGGCACGCGCGCTGGCTGCCCTCCAGCGCACAGAACTCGCCGAACTGCTCTACTTCGACGAAGGGGGCAATCTCGGCCCACCCATGGAGGCCGGCGACCTCCTCTATCCGGGCCTGGCAGTGGCTGCCTATCTGAATGCCCATCCCGACGCTGGTCACGGCTCCGGTGAAGTCCTCACCAACATGCTGCGAGACCTGAGCCTCGACGTCGCCAGTTCGGCGATTGTAGACCTGGACGGCGATGGGCAATCCGAGGTGATTGTCGTCCTGAACCAGTCGGTACCAAAAGAGGTCGCACCCTCCGGCCAACGGCAGAGCATGTGGCTGCTGACCCGTGGCAACGCCGGCTGGTGGCCCCAGGAGATCGAAACCGGCCCCCATCTCATGATGACCGAGACAGTGCCGGCGCCGGAAGATGGCCGGCGAGTTGTGGTCTACGTGCGAGACAGCAATGATTCCCCACGTCGAGCCGCCATCGGCTGGGACGGCACCCAGACCTTGCGCTACAACCTCCCGGATGGTGCGAGCCTGGTTCGCGTGGCGGGCGATGACCTGTTCGAATGCAAGATCCCCTGACGCAACACTAGCGCAGGCGATATTCCGACGTAATCCGCGCAACCTCGCGGGCGCGAATCCAGAACTCCTTCATCTGGACACCCCGTGGGGACACGCCGGCCAGCACCTCGTCCACGAATTTCTGGTACTCGTCTGCGGTCATCTCAGCAAGCTGTCCGATGGTCACGTTTTTCTCCTGCAACCTCCGCCCCGCCTCTGACCCGGTCCCTAACCCCCTGAGCGAGGTCGCCGGCAACTGTGTGACAGCGCCCACGGCACCTCCGTACTCCTCTTCCAGGGTCCGCATT
>CAYYSH010000174.1:0-6631 GCA_964474265.1 uncultured Anaerolineales bacterium | reverse complement strand
GTCCTGTTCCTCGCGGCTCACATCGAACTCGGCGGCGATGAACTCGGCGGCGTTGCCCATGTGCCAGTCCTCGAAGGAACACCACAGTCCGTCGTACACGGTTGCATCGATGAGCTCGCCATGCCCCAGCCGGTAGCCAGTGCGTGCTCGCATCAGCATGTAGGGCGCTAAATTCATGTTTTCCATGCCGCCGGCCACGATCACGTCGGCGTCACCAACCCGGATCATCGCCGAAGCCAGCATGATGGCCTTGAGGCTGGAGCCGCAGACTTTGTTGATGGTGGATGCGCTTACCGTGTCCGGCAGGCCGGCCTTGATGGCTGCCTGCCGGGCCGGCGCCTGACCAACGCCGGCCTGCAACACCTCTCCCATCAACACCTCGTTGACTGTAGCCGGATCGATGCCGGCCCGCTCCACCGCCGCTCGGATGGCGACGCTCCCCAGCTCGGGTGCCGGGACTTGCGAGAGCGTCCCACCAAATCTGCCAATGGCCGTCCGTGCAGCGCCGGCGATGACAACTTCGCGTGATGAACTCATTGAGATCTCCCTTTTTGAAGTCCGATGAAGCAACAGTGTGCGACCTTACGTCAGCCGAGCGGGGGGACGATCTCGGCCAGTGCCTTCTTGAGGCGGTCGTAGGTCTCGTCTAACGATTCCGGAATGACTCGCGTATTGCCAATGACGGGCATGAAGTTCGTATCTCCAAGCCAGCGTGGCACGATGTGCATGTGGAAGTGCTCGTCGTAGCCGGCGCCGGCTGCTTTCCCCATGTTCGCACCCAGGTTGAAGCCGGCCGGGTTGCTGGTCCGTGCCAGCAGTTTCGTGCACAAGGTCGTGAGCTCGATGATCTCGATGCGAACTTCGCGATCCAGATCGGCCAATTGTGCCACGTGGGCATAGGGTGCTACCATCAGGTGACCATTGCTGTAAGGGTAGATGTTCATGAGGATGTACGCGTGCTCGCCTCGGTACAGCAGATAGTTGGCGCGATCGTTATCTTCAGCCGGCTTCTCGCAGAAAATACAGCCTTCCACACGTTCCCCTGTGAGATATTCCATTCGCCACGGTGCCCAAAGTCGTTCCATGCTCCGTCACTCCGACCCAATTGTACGCGCTGATTTCGCCTTTGTCAAGGATTCAAACCGTGGTAGAATTGGGTCATGGCTCAAGAGGAGAAGCGGACCTTTGATGCCGAACAGGTGATGGCTGGTCTCCCGACCGAGATCGTTGGCCAGCAAGTCCTGTTCTACCCGTCCGTGGGATCCACCAACGTGGTTGCCAGGACCATGGCAGCTCGGGAGGCCGATGAAGGGCTCGTAATTCTGGCGGATGAGCAGACGGCAGGCCGGGGCCGGCATGGCCGCCGCTGGGATGCTCCCGCCGGCTCGAGCATCCTGATGTCCATTCTCTTCCGGCCCGACCTGCCGGCCAGTGACGTCAACCTGCTGACCATGATCGTGTCCCTGGCTGCCCTTGACGGTATCGCTGAGGTTACCGGACTGGAGGCGGCGTTGAAATGGCCCAACGATGTGGTGGTCGGTGACCGTAAAGTCGGCGGCCTACTCACCGAGAGCAGTTTCATCGGCAGCCGGCTGGAGTACGCGGTCGTTGGTCTGGGCCTGAACGTGAACTTCGATCCGGCCGATGTGGCGAACATCCCGTCGACAGCATCCAGCCTCATGGTGCTCCTGGGCCGGCCCGTAGATCGGCTCGCTCTGGTCCGCGCGATCCTGACTGCCACGGATTGGCGCTACCGGGCACTGAAGGCCGGCCACTCGCCCCATGCAGAATGGTCCCGGCATCTGACGACCATCGGTCAACGCGTGCGGGTGATCTTGCCGGTTGACATGGTAGAGGGAGTGGCGGAGGGCGTGAACCGGCAAGGCAGCCTCCTGGTTCGGCAGGACGATGGCACCCTCGCCGAGGTCGCAGCCGGCGATGTGGTGACGCTGCGCCGTCATGCGGATTAGGCGGCCTCTCGTCGAAGGGACGTTCGTCCGACGCGATAACCGGTTTCGAGCAACGGTCCTGGTGGGGGGCCGGTTTACAAAGGCCCATGTTCCAAATTCGGGCCGGCTCCACGAGCTGTTCAGGCCGGGTCAGTCGGTCCTCCTGGCCCATGTCCCCGCACCACATCGCGTCACCGACTATGACCTGATCATGGTCCGGCTGGGTGACCAACTCGTCTCCATGGATGCGCGGCTGCCCGGCCGGCTGTTCCACGAGGCGGTGGCTGCCGGCCGGCTCGACGCCTTCGCCGGCTATACGCACATCGAGCCCGAGGTCCGATTCGGCGAGAGCCGGCTGGATTTCCGCCTGGAGAAGGCCGGCGAGCAATGCTACGTGGAGGTGAAATCGGTCACGCTGGTCGAGGATGGATGCGGGTTGTTCCCCGATGCCCCCACCCTGCGCGGGCAGCGCCACGTGCGCGAGTTGATGGCAGCCCGTCGGGCCGGGCATCGGGCAGCCGCGGTCTTCGTCATCCAGCGGAGTGATGCCCGCTGTTTCAGACCCCACGCCACAGCCGATCCGGCCTTTGCTGAGGTGCTGCAGGAAGCGCGGGAGGCCGGCGTGGAAGTGTACGCCTTCACATGCGTTGTGACCCTCGATCAAGTTGTCATCGATAGGCCGGCGGCGATAGCGTTTTAGCTGTCCTCACTCAAGATTCTTGGATCGGTCCCCGAAACTCTCAGATGCTCAGCGAGGAACTTCCGAAATTCTGACACCGACTTTGGCTCTTGTGCCATTCGAAGTTGCAACACTAACACGCTTCGTGCTATCATTTTTGTAGTTCATGAACAAATCGCCGCGTGCTGTTGCCATCTCTTAGAGGCGGGCAGGGCGATTGTGGCCCTGGTGGATGTAGGATTTGACAAATGGTGCGTTACGAAGAAGATCAGGACCGTTACATCGCTGACGACAAGTATGTGATTCGCCGGCGCGTTATTGGAGAGCATGAGGAGTGGCAAATCCGTTACATCTCCTCGCTTTCCTGGACCAGCGCCGACACGATCCTGGAAATGGCTGAGGCAATCCGGCAGGCTCAACAGCAACATGCTCAGAGGCTGGCGGCAGAGGCCGGCGGCGCTCCACAGGATGGCCCGGCCCTTGAAAAGTAAGCAGACAACTTCCCCCGCTTCTTTTCACCCATCTCGTATCTTCTCAAAACGTTGGGGCGAACCCTTGCGGTCGCCTCGGTGGGCAGGCCTTGCGCCGGCCCCTACCCCAGGTTATTGAGAAGATACCCGTCTCTATGAAAAAAGGCCGTCGCACCCTGCCCATCACGACGGCCTGTGATAGCGATTGACTGATCGAGTGGGGGAGAAGAACTCGATCGGTCATCGCAATTGATATTTTAGTACGGATGTTCGTCTTTGTCAAATCGGCACGGAGTGTAGATTCTAATACATTTCTAGCATTCCTCTAATTGGGTTCTAATGCGATTGTGCTACAAATTCGTGTAGGACTAGGGGAGAGTGGATCTGGATTTGATCTTTTGCCTTAATCCATGATCCTGGAAGGAGGTGAGACGCGATGGAACGCCGCTACGCCTTCTTCATCAATCTCGTCCTTGGCTTGTGGTTGTTGGTGTCCCCGTGGGTATTGGGCTTCGCCAACATGACCACACCTCTGTGGAGCCATATCATCGTCGGTGCCATCATCGCTTTGCTGGCGTTGTGGCGGGCGCTTGAGCCGGCCGACGAGGAGCGCGCCTGGGCGAGCTGGGTGATGGCCATTCTTGGCCTGTGGTCGGTTGTCTCGCCCTGGGTGTTTGGCTACAACACGACCGTCAACTGGATGCTGAGCGACATCATTGCCGGCATCATCGTGGCGGCTTTGGCCATCTGGACGGCCATGGGCCGGCGTCTCGCGCCCGGTCTATAATCACAACGTTGTTATGAGATACAACAAGGGCCAGGCAAGTCTGCCTGGCCCTTGTGTTATACAGCCAACCGAGTGAGCCGGGTGGGATTCGAACCCACGGCCAACGGATTAAAAGTCCGTTGCTCTACCTGGCTGAGCTACCGGCTCGTGTTCAATTATACTCCAGGGTATATCGGGAGTCAAAAAGACCGTCTCTCTGCCCCTCACTTTTCTACACATCTTCTGTTACCAGCTTGTTGGCACGACAGATCGCTGCGTACACCTCAGCCGCCGGCTTGGGCCGGCGCTCCTGAGTCTTTTCATCCAGCGCGATGAGCCCGAAGCGCAATGACCAGCCTTCTGCCCATTCGAAGTTGTCTACCAACGTCCAGTGGAAGAAACCTCGCACCATCACCCCCTCACGAATCGCCCGGTGCACCTCCCGCAGGTGGCTGACGATGAAGCGGGAGCGGTCCATCTGGGCCGTGTCCGGGACACCACACTCCGTGATGTAGATGGGCTTCCCCCAGCGGGACAACCGCTTCAGCAGCCGGTAGATACCCTCCGGGTACATCTCGCCCCATCCCGGCGGGCCAGTCTCAGCACCGGGGGTGATGGTCAGCCGGCCAAACAACGTGGCCGGCGATCGCAGGTCGAAAGTGACCCGGTCGCGGGCGTAGTAGTTCAGGCCGATGAAATCTTGCGAGTTGATGGCTTCGGGGATGCGCCGGCGCGGCGGAATGCGGAACACGCCGTCCGTCAGCGCCTCGAGGAATACGCGGTTGAAAAGAAAGTCCTGGAAGTTTGCGATAGCACGGTCAGCCGGAGAGTCTCTCAGCGGGTCGAATACCCGCATGTGCTTGGCAATGCCAACCTGGGCGTCGGGCTGGATGCGGTGGATGGCGTGGTAGGCCGCCGCGTGGGCCATCACCATGTGCCGGGCAACGCGGATGCCGGCCACAGGGTTCTTCTTCCCTGGCGGCCAGCGTCCGTCGAAATAACCTTGAAACACGTACACCATGGGCTCGTTGATGGTCACCCACAAATTCACCAGGTCCCCTAACGCGCCTACGGTTCTTTCGACAAAGTGCTGGAATGCCTGGACGACGGATGGACGCTCCCAGCCGCCGTCTTTGGCGAGCCAGAGGGGGTTCGTGAAGTGGTGCAGGGTTACCATCGGGGTGATGCCACGCTCCCGCAGCCCCGTCAGCATCTGGCGGTAGCGCGCAAGGGCTGCCTCGTCCCACTGGCCGGGTGCCGGCTCAATCCGGCTCCACTCGACGGAAAGGCGATGGGCGTTCTGGCCCAGCGCCGCCGCCCGGTCGAAGTCTTCTTCCGCCCGCTGCCACCAGTCACACGCGATTCGGGCGCTACCGCCATCGGCAATGTGGCCGGCCTGCTCCCACGCCCACCAGTCATTGTTGAAGTTCCCGCCTTCAACCTGATGCGCGGCTGTGGCTGTGCCCCACAAGAATCCGGCCGGGAACGCGAGCGTCGCCTGGCGATTCTGGCTCACAGCCCGTGTCGTTGTCTGTACGCGGCTAATGCCTTCCTGGCGGCTTCACGCTGCGCCAGAGCCTGCCGCGCAGGCTCCACAACTTCGTGCTGCCAGTTGGCGGCGACGTCATCCAGGCTGCTCATCAACTGTTCAGTCGGATCGAGCAGGCGTGTTCGGATCGGTGCCAGCAGGCCGGCCTCGACACCATCCCCGTCGGGATCGGCGAACCATGTGGTCTGCAGCGGGCCCAGCAAGCGTTCCCGAACAGCCACGACAGTCGCCGGCACAGCCTCGATCAACTGGCGCAGACGTTGTACGACCATCTCAATTCGCTCCCCCACGCCAAAGGGGATGCGCTCCAATACCGTATCGAAGAATGCCCCCAGACCCTCGGCGATGGGCTCGGCACGTTCCACAATCTCTGCCAAGACCTGGCGAAGTGCATCCAGCCGTTCGTCCAGCGCGTTCAGCGCATCGTCCACGTGGGCGATGCCCTGGCGGATGGCCGGCACGGCCGCCTCGAACCGCTCCAGTCCGGCGCGCACAGCGTCGATGCCATCCACCACGGGCCGGCTGACGGCTCGCAGACTCGCAATGACTGCCTCAAAGCGCTCAATCGATCCCGCGACAGCACCATCCAGGTCGATGCTCTCCAACGCCTCGTAGTGGGCCACCAATCCGCGCAGCGCGTCGATTTCAGCCTGCATCTGGTGCCAGGTTGGGCTGGATTCGGCCATCATTTGTGCCCGTGCGGCCTCTGCGCCTGCCTGTCGACCGACAACGATGCCCTGTTCCCGGGCATACCAGGCGGTGGCCAGGTTGCTGGTGCCCAGCGCCGCGCCGCCGGCCAGCAAGCCGGCCAGAAGTTGCCGGCGGCTGAGCAACCGGGGTTCGTCCTGGCTGGCGTCAGCCGGGTGTGATGCGAAAATGCTCTCGCCCAAAAGCTGGTCAAGCTGTTCCAACGCCTCATCGTCGAGCTGGTTCAGCCGGTCGACAAGACGTCTGTGAAGCTCATCGCGATCTGTGGTCATGATCGATCTCCTGCTCACGTTCCGAGATGTTTCTGAATCACGTCGATAATCGCCTCGCGATCCGCCGGCACTTCAATCGGCAGGTTCGCATAGGTCGATCGCAGTCGGTTACTCTTCTTCACCATCCGCGTCTCGACCACGTAGTCCTCGTAAAGTTCACCCAGGTGGTAGCGCACGGTGTAGTCGGGGTCTTTCAAGAGGTGGCCGGTGAGCAGAACCACGACGTCCTCATCCGGAT
>CAYYSH010000173.1:0-6655 GCA_964474265.1 uncultured Anaerolineales bacterium | reverse complement strand
GGCGATTGACATGATCGCGTGCCGGGAGGCCCCCGTCACCATCAATTTTGGAGACAAAACCGAAGCGGCTCAGTAGACGTTACCGCCGAAGATGGTGTATAATACGTACCGAAAAGGCGGGCTATAGCCGCCATGACACCAATGGCCACCAGGTAAGAGCGCGAAGGATTTTGCGACTCTCGTTCTACCTATTTTAGGTAAAGACAATCTGCAGATCCCCTCTTGGAAAATGTCTAAACCACCCGCTGTTGACTTCGCGTCAACGGGTCGGCAGCCTGATTCGGATGAGCTTGCCCTGTTGCGGCGAATTGCCCGAGGCGATGAAGGCGCTCTGGCGAAGTTCTATGACCGCTACGTCGATGAGGTTTATCGCTTTGTGTACCACCAGGTCGGGGGGAATCGCCAGGATGCTGAAGATGTCACGCAAGACACCTTCATTGCAGCCATAAACAGCCTTGAGACATTTCGCGGTGATAGCCGGCTGTATGTCTGGCTCTGTGGCATAGCCTGGCGTAAAGCGAGTGACCTCCGACGACGGCGTGATCACGTCAAAACGCCCAGGCCGGCATCAGACGACGAGCTATTCGAGCTGCGTGCGGCTGTTGATCCATTGACTGTTGAAGAGATTGCAGAACGTGAAGCCGTTCGTCGTCACGTCTGGAATGCGCTTCAAGCCCTGCCCCCACATTATAGCCAGGCGTTGACGCTGAAATACCTGGAAGGGTTCAAAGTTTCCGAAATCGCGCTCATTATGGGCAAATCGGAGAAGGCTGTGGAGTCGCTCCTGACTCGTGCCCGTGATGCGTTCCGAGCCCAGTTAAACCATGGGGTGACGTCTAGTGACTGATCCTGTGCAAGGCATCGACGAAACCGTACTTGAATTGCTGGCGGAGACCTACGAACGCCCTAAACCGTCTCCAGCATTCCGGCAGCATCTATATAACCGCCTGGTACAGGAAGTACGGGCCCGGCAACAGCCGGCTGGTTTCTTGGAGCGTCTTCGCGCCCTGTTCCGCACGCCCCCCGGACCTGTGCCTTCGTGGCGTCGCCTGGTCATGACCGCCGTCGGTCTCCTCGTGCTTTTGCTGGTTGTTGGAGTGACCGTGGTGGCAATTCGAGGTGGCTGGCCTCGAGTGTCTCAGCCTAACCCCAACCCACAACCGGCGGCGCCGGCTGTGGTGAGTGCGACCCCCGTGGTTCAGCCTCCCGCATCGCCTACACCAACTGCCGGCCAGCCAGGGGAAAGTTACCCGCCAGTTGTGGTGGCCACGCTGACGAAGGAAGTGGTGCCGCCGATCAAGCCTTCTCCCATCGTGGAGCCCACGAGCGTGCCAACGGCTACACCGTCGCCGCAGCCGACCTCGACACCGGTGCCGACGGCTACGCCGTTGTCGTCGGCAACCCCGACCCAGGCACCACCAAGGCCCACAAGCACGCCAGTTTCCGCGCGCCCCGACGCTACCAGCACGCCTGTACCGCCACGTGTCACGGTGTGTACTGTGGGACGAGTCGCTGGTATAGCCTGGGTAGACAGAAATGGTAACAACAAGCGAGATTCAGGTGATGGGCGGCTTGGTGGTGTTCAGGTGATCCTGGAGAACTCAAGCGGCCAGGTGACCGGCTCGACATCTACCGGTGGAGATGGTCGGTATGAGTTTAGCCACGTGCCACAAGGTACCTACACCATCCGCGCAAGGACGCCGGCAGGTTACCAGTCAATCACAGCACGATCCTGGGGCATTAATATCCAGTGCGCCACGATCAACATCAACTTTGGCTACCGTCCAGGTGAGTAGCCTTGTCGGCCTGGCGCGTTTCGATTCCGCTGTATAAGTGAGTCTGCCGTGACCGGTCTCCTGGCCGGACTATAAGCGGGGCCGGCCACCCGAATATCTTGCCCACCCCGTCTTGACGTGCTCCTCCTTTCCCGCTACACTTGGGCATCATGCCCGTGATTCGTGCAGTCACCTTCGACTTCTGGTCAACCCTGTACGTGCCACAGGACCGGGGCCAATTCCAGATGGTCCGGGATGCGTGCCCGGCTGTCCTGCAAGCTGTGCTAGCTGAAGCTGGCTTTTCCGTGAACCTGGCTGCCGTGCGCGCGGCTTATGTCCCTCCCGCTGTCTTTGGCGGTCCGGCGGTGACGCTGAGCGATACGATCAGCGCAATGTGCCGGCAACTGGGCATTCAGCCTACGGTGGAGGTACAGCGCCGGCTGGTCCGGGCGCTGGACGAGCTAGCTGGCCAAATCCGATGGACTCACGCGCCTGGCGCGCCGGCTGTGTTGCGTCACCTGCGGCAACGTGACTACCAGCTTGGCCTGGTGGCCAATGCCCACTTTCCCTCGAGCCGGGTTATCCGCCAGATACTGGGAGCCGACGGCACGCTCATGTATTTTCAGGCCTTCGCTTTCTCGGATGAGGTGGGCGTCTACAAGCCCGACGCTGCGATATTTCGGCATGTGCTGTACCATCTTGATCTCGAGACGAGGCCCGAGACTGTGGTTCACGTTGGTGACCACCCGGAACAAGATGTGGCTGGCGCCAGAGCAGTCGGCATGCGGACTGTTCGGTATGCCGGCTATCGAGATCGCCCTGCTTCTCCCGAAGCCGACGCTGTGCTCAGCGACTTCCGCGACTTACCCAGCCTCATTCGCCATTGGCAGCAATAGTCTCTACTCCTCGACCACTGCTGCAAATTGGCTTACTTAGTCACCGTCCAATTGGCTCTTGACATCGCTGATAATCCTGATATAATGCTGATTGGTATGGTCCAAACAATCCAAATTGACCGTGCAAGCCGCATCCCGCTTTATCTCCAGATAAAGAGTCAACTCCGAGACATGATCCTGGCCGGCACCTTGCCGGATGGCACACGCCTGCCGCCAGAGCGGAAGTTGGCTGAGCGGCTGGGGGTGAACCGGGGTACGGTGACAAATGCCTATCGTGAGCTGGTCGCTGAGGGCCTGGCTGAGGCACGTGTTGGGCGAGGGACAGTGGTGCGCTGTCACGACACAGCGATCGATCGGGGCCGTAGCAAATCGCTGGCTGCGCCTCGATGGTCCGAACTCTTCACGCCGCAACCGTACTGGTTACGCAACCCGTTACTCCGGGACCTCACGGCGCTTGTATCCCGCGAGGATGTGATCTCCCTTGCTGCTGGCGTGCCGGCGCATGACCTCTATCCGGTAGCACCATTCAGGCAGGTTGTACAGGCGCTTCTTGCCCGTGACAATGCAGCCATGTTTGGCCCTTGCCCAACCAAAGGACTTGAGCTCTTACGTGTGGCTATTGCTGAAAGCTCGCTGAGCCTCTCGGAACGCGTTAGCGCAGACGAGGTATTGATTGTCACTGGCTCGCAACAAGGACTGGATCTGATTGCTCGCGCTTTTATTGAGCCTGGCGATACGGTCGTGGTTGAAGCACCGACCTACCTGGGTGCCCTTCAGACCTTTGGTGCAGCCGGCGCGCGTCTCCTGAGTGTGCCTCTAGACGAGTGTGGGTTACGCCTTGATATGCTGGAAGGAGTGCTGGCACGTTATCGACCTAAGCTGATCTACACGCTGCCAACTTATCAAAACCCCTCGGGCGTGACACAGGACCTGGCACGAAGACAGGAGTTACTGGCGCTGGCGCGTCGCTACGAAGTTCCTGTCGTCGAGGACGATCCATACGGCCCTCTGTACTATGGTGCGCCGCCTCCGCCGTCGCTGAAAGTGCTGGATGACAGTGACCGGGTGATCTACCTGAGCACGTTCTCGAAGATCATGTTCCCAGGCCTGAGGCTTGGATGGGTGGCAGCCCCGCGGCCAGTCATCGAGCGCCTATCTCTAATCAAGCAGCGGGTCGATTTGTACGGTAACAGCCTGGCGCAGTGGGCTACGGCGGTTTTCATTCGAGACGGTCATCTGGACGAGCATCTGGCCCGGATTCGAACTATCTACCCACTCCGTTGTCAGGCCATGGTAGATGCGTTGAGGGAGACGTGTCCGGAGTTGGAGTTTCGGGTCCCGGATGGAGGGTTCAATCTGTGGTGCCGGCTACCGCCGGGACTCAAGGCTCGTGAGCTATTGATCGAAGCCGGCCGGCGTGGTGTCGCATTTGCTCCCGGCGAGATGTTTTATGCCGGCACTGGCGGAGAGCACGAACTCCGTCTTAACTTCTCTTCCCAAACAGAGATGCAGATTCGCGAAGGCATTGCACGCCTGGGGCGAGCATTGAAGGCCCTGCAGGATCGGGCTGGGGAAATGATGCCCGATGAGCAGTTCGTTGAACCACTAGTCTGATCAACGGGAGGTAGCAGATCATGTTGAAAGATCGAACGAGCCTTGATACGCGTACAATCGCATTGATTGCCATCCTCACGGCTGTGACCATCGTGTTTACGCTGGCTGTTCGGATTCCGTTTGCCCCGACTCGCGGCTATTTCACCCTGGCAGATGTCGGTGTGTACTTCGCGGCATTTGCCTTTGGACCTTTGGTTGGTTTTATCGTAGGCGGGCTGGGCACTGGTCTGGCGGATATCCTGGGCGGGTATGCCCATTTTGCCATCTGGTCCTTTCTGATCCACGGGTTTCAGGGGCTGGTGGCCGGCTATCTCGGCGCTCGTCGTGGGTGGTTTGGGCTGATTGCCGGCTGGCTGGCCGGTGCCGTGGTGATGGTGGCCGGCTACTTTCTGGTAGAACTCGCGTTATATGGCTTCGGACCGGCAGCCGGTGAGGCGACGACTGTGAACCTGCCTCAGGTCCTCATCGGTGGCCTTTTGGCGATAGGTTTATTCATCGCCGTTCGTCGTGCTTACCCACAAATCGATGTCTTCGCTCAGCCTCGCACATGGCGGGAAGGGTAGGTCCGGCCCTGATTCGCGTTGACAACCTGCACTATAGCTACCCGGCCGTAATCCCCGGTGCTGATCCGGTGCCGGCGCTGCGTGGGATCGATTTAGAGATCGAGCGCGGCGAGTTTGTTGCTGTGATGGGGCCGACAGGCGCCGGCAAAACGACCCTGTGTCTTGCTATCAGCGGGCTCGTTCCCCACGCCACAGGTGGTGTCATCCGCGGTGACGTGTGGGTGGCCGGCCGTAACACGAAGCAGTGCAGCGTGGCTGACCTGGCAACCCAGATTGGGCTGGTGTTTCAGGACTCCGAGAGCCAGTTATTCAACATGAGTGTTGAACAGGAAGTGGCGTTTGGTCCGGAGAATTTGGGATTGCCAGTCGCGGAGATAGAGCAGCGGATCAACTGGGCACTGGAAGTCGTTGGATTGGCCGACCTCAGGCACCGATCGCCGGCTGCGCTGTCGGGTGGGCAGCAGCGGAGATTGGCGATTGCTTCGGTCCTGTCGATGAGGCCGGCTGTGCTTGTTCTGGATGAGCCCACAGCCGGCCTGGATCCGCTGGGGCGTCAGAGCGTTCTCTCAGTTGTGGCAGCGTTGCGCCAACAGGGCACCACTGTTATCATGGCGACACAAGACCCGGATGCTATTGCCGCGCTGGCCGACCGGGTGATCGTCCTGGACGAAGGCCGGCTTGTTCTCGCGGGGACACCACGGGCTGTCTTCAGTGAGGTGGAACGCATGCATGCCCTTGGGCTGGAGGTGCCACAGGCGACGGAGATCGGGTGGCGGTTAGGATGGAAACCACTGCCGTTGACGCTGGAAGAAGCCGAAAAGAGGATGGCTCGGACCCTCTTGCAGGGAGGCGGGAGAGCCGGGGACCTGTTGTCCAGTGTCCAAGAGAGTCCGTCGGTGCCCTCGGGCTCACCTTCTGTACACGTTGTTGATCTCTGGTACCGGTACGACGGAGTTCAGGCGTTAGCTGGAGCGACTTGCTCGCTGGAGCAGGGGGATTTTGTGGCGCTGATCGGGGCAAACGGATCGGGCAAGACGACGCTGGCAAAACACTTTAATGGGTTACTGTTGCCCCAGCGTGGACGAGTGGTTGTACTGGGCAATGACACGCGCTCAGTGCCGGCTGGTGTCCTGGCCCAGCAGGTCGGCTATGTATTTCAGAACCCAGATCATCAGATTTTTGCACCATCGGTGTACGAGGAGGTGGCCTTTGGGCCGCGCAATGCTGGATTGCCGGCCTCGGAGGTTGAAGCCCGGGTTGCGGATGCGCTGGCAGCCTTTGACCTGACCGACCTGGCACCTGTGCCACCAGCGACGCTGGGGTATGGAACCCGTCGGCTGGTCGCTCTGGCATCAGTGCACGCGATGCGTCCTCAGGTCTTGATCATGGACGAGGCAACGGTTGGCCTGGATCGCCGGCTGGCGCTTCGATTGATGGAGTGGGTGAAAGAGCTTCGGCATCACGACATCACGATACTCATGATCACCCACAACATGCGGCTCGTAGCTGACTATGCTGAGCGATGCCTGGTCATGCAGGCCGGCCAGGTCAAAGCGAACGCCGAGCCAGCCGCGGTCTTTGCTGACCACGGTATGCTGGCTTCGGCGGGTTTGAAGCCGCCGCCGGTATTCGAGTTGGGGCTGCGGTTGGGGTGGTCTGCGCCTCCGCTGACCGTCGCTGAGTTCTGTAAGCTCTACGCAGGTGTGTTAAACCCGGAGAGTCTGGCGACCACATGATTGCAGCCTGTACGCCCTTGGTCAGCCCGCAGCTCGGATGTTATGAGCCAGGATTGGGGCGACAGAACAGG
>CAYYSH010000172.1:0-6678 GCA_964474265.1 uncultured Anaerolineales bacterium | reverse complement strand
GCCGATGACTGCGCGCCATCCGCCAACTTGCCACAGCCAGAGGGCAATCATGACCAGTGCCACAAGCAACTCGGCGCCGGTGGATATCAGCCAGCCGGCCAGATAGCCTCGGCCAGCCCGTGTGGCATGACGCAAGTCCCGCAGCCGTATAAGCTCCACGACGAGTACGGTGAGCGCCGGGAGCAAGACAGCGCCCAGCACATTAAAAACCACAAAGCCTACCAGGCCGGCCACCGCTGCCGCGGCAATGGCACACCCCGACGCGCCACTGCGCCGCGCGCTGGCAGAGCTCAGCCACAAATCTGTGGTCGAGCCGGCCACCATAAGCACAGTCAGAATAGCCAGGACGATTCCACTGCGCCACGTGATCCCGCGAATCAGATCGTACACCAGGGCCACTGCCCAGATGATGAGAGGGCCTGGAATCAGGGGAACCAACACCCCGACGATACCCAGCGCCATTACGAGCAATGTCAGCGTTTGAAGTGTGTCAAGGCCGGCAAATTGCATGTGTGTCTTGAACTCCCCACGATGAACGTGACCGATTATACCATGCTGATTGGCTAAAGGCCAGCGCCATAGCCCGACTCTCGTAGCTGATCGGTTGTCTGCTGCCTCTTTTGCCAAATCTGCCGGTTAGTGATAGAATACGGGGTGTTATGAAGACGGACAAGCGGTATGGATCAGCAGATTGAAGTACTGGAGTTCGATGGCTGGGGGATTACGTGACGAAGCGTGAGCGCGTTGTTGCAGCATTAAAAGGTGAGGGCGTTGACCGCCCACCAGTGGCCTTGTGGCGACACTTCCCAGAGCAAGATCAGACTGCGTGGGGGCTCGCCCGGGCTGTAGCGGACTGGCAGAAGAAATGGGATTGGGATTTTGTTAAGGTCACACCGACCAGTGGGTACTATTTTGAGGACTGGGGCGGCACGTTTGAATATCGACCGCAGGGCAACATGCACGGCACTCGAACTGTCCTATCGCGGCCAGTAAAGAGCCGGCCGGCGTTGCAAAGTCTGCGGCCAGTCGACGTGACCCAGGGAGTTTATGGTCGCGAACTCCAGGCCCTGCGTGAGCTTCGGGGTTTGCTTGAAGACGATGTGCCGGTTCTCCAGACCGTCTTCAGTCCGTTCAACGTGGCCAGCAGCCTCATGGGAAAGTACCTGGCGACGGCTATGACACAGTATCCGGATGATTTGCGGCGTGCAATGGATGTGATCACCGCAGTGACCACGGACTTTGCGCTGGCATCACTGGAGGCCGGCGCCGATAGCATCTTTTTCGCTACCCAGATGGCGCAGCCCAATCTTGTGACCAGAGACCAATTCCAGACGTGGGGCGTGCCTTACGATCAGCAGGTGTTAGATGCCCTGCGTGGCCACACCGATTTTCTGCTTTTGCATATTCACGGTGACGAGATATACTTCGATTTGCCTGTACAGGCTTATCCAGTAGATGCTGTCAACTGGCACACCCGGGTTGCCGGCCCTTCTCTGAAGGATGCGCTTGGCAAATTCGATGGTGCCCTGGTAGGTGGTATCACCGAAGAGGCCCTGGTCAGTGGTCTTCCAGAGGATGTGCACGCCCAGGCTGCAGATGCAATCGAGCAGACAGGTGGCCGGCGCATCATCCTTGGTGCTGGTTGCGTCACGCCGATTACAACGCCTGAAGAGAACATCCAGGCAGTTCGCGAAGCTGTTGGAGGTTAGTTAGACTGTGGACGACGAACGCTATGATTTAGAGACGCCGGCTGAGGAGTTCCTTGATGAGCCGCCCGTGATTCCCTGGCACCAGCCTGTATTGCGACTTCTGCGTGATATCTTGGAGGCCGGGGTCATGGCGGTCATTCTCTTTGTCCTGCTACAAGCGACCGTGCAAAATACCATCGTAGAAGGCCAGAGTATGGAGCCAAACCTCGTAGATGGCCAGCGATTGCTGGTCAACAAGCTGGCGTATCGATTCAGTGAGCCGGCCCGAGGCGACATCGTAGTTATCAACTCGCCCAGAGGGACGTCGGAAAAGCTCATCAAGCGAATCGTCGGCCTGCCCGGAGAAACGATTGAGCTGCGGGGCGGTCGCGTGTACATCAATGGCCAACTGCTCGAAGAGTCCTACCACCCTGCGATTGGCATGCGCTCGTACCCGCCGACGCTAATCCCTCCAGATCACTATTTTCTGCTGGGTGACAACCGTGACCATAGCGGCGATTCGCGTGTATGGGGGAGTGTGCCCAAGGATCTGATTGTCGGACGCGCTCTGGTCTCAGTGTGGCCACCTGACCGTTGGGACTGGTACGGTTGGCCGGTGCATGCCGGCAATGGCCAGTGATCGGCGATAGGCGTACGCGTTGCGGGTTGACGGATGCGTTTGACTGTCCTTGGTGCCAGCCCATGGGTGCAGAATCCCGGCGGCGCGTGCTCCGGATATCTGGTAGAAACACCCGAGACCCGGCTTCTTTTGGACTGCGGGTCTGGCGTTGTTGGGAAACTACGACAACGCTGCGAACTCCCTGACGTCGATGCCATCCTCATCTCGCACTTGCACGCTGATCATTGTTTCGACTTGCTTCCATACTACTACGGCCTGCGATATGGTCCAGGTGGACCGGCAAAACGCCACCCCGCTCTTTATCTGCCGTCAGGCGAATCGGATCGCATTCGTCGCCTGGTGGGGCTCTACTCAGATGCCGGCCTGGACTTCTTTGCCGATGCTTTCCGCCCAGCGACATATCCTGCCGGTGGCTCCATACGCATTGGCGATGCAGTAGTGCAGTTCCGGCGCGTGCAACACTACATTCCCACATATGCCATGCGCATCGAATCGGCCGGTTGTGTGTTGATATATTCTGCAGATACCGGACCGTGCCAGGCCATCGAGGAACTGGCCCAGGCCGGCGATCTGTTTCTATGTGAAGCGTCACTTCTCAGGCGCGATGATGCCCCTGAGGATACAGGCCACATGGCGGCAGCCGAAGCTGGCGCCATCGCTATGCGGGCTGGCGTCAAACGGCTAATACTCACCCATTTCCTGCGCGGGGCCGACGACGAGCGCCGGCGTGTTGAGGCGGAAAGAACCTTTGGAAATCATGTAGCGCTGGCTGAGGAGGGGAGTACATACCAGGTGTAGTGCGCTTCTGTGTGACAGGCGCGACTTCAGCCTGGTTGATCAGCCAGGACCAGGAGGAGAAAATCAAGGATGTCGGATATACGGATTTGTGTTGAATGTGGAATGGAAAACCCGGAAGTGGCTCGCTATTGCATGCGCTGCGGGCAGGCACTGGCGGCCGGACGACCGCCGGAGCAACGCGTTGTGGTGACCGGCATTGGTGCGGTCACGTCACTGGGCCTGGCTGCTGAGCAATACTGGAAAGGACTGGTAGAGGGGCGTTCTGGAATCAAGCGGATCACCCAATTCGATCCCAGCGATTATCCCACGCAAATTGCCGGCCTGATTGACAACTTTGATGCGCGAGAGTTCATGGATCGAAAAGAAGCGCGCCGTATGGCTCGTTTCAGTCAGTTTGCTGTTGCGGCCGCGCGGATGGCGCTTGAGGATGCTGAACTCCCGACCGATGGGCGCCGGCGTGAAGATGCCGGCGTGCTGCTCGGGTGTGCCATCGGTGGACTTGGGGATACGCAGTCGGCTGTGCGCACCATGATCGAGCGGGGCGGCATGCGAATCTCGCCGTTCATGATTGTGATGATCCCTCCCAACATGGCCTCATTTCACGTGGCCAAGACTTTCGGCTTTGTGGGGTACAACAACACGTGTACCACGGCGTGTGCCGCCGGCACCCAGGCCATCGGTGAAGCGGCCGAGGTCATCCGGCGGGGAGACGCAAACGTGATGATCACGGGTGGCACGGAGGCTGCGTTCAGCGAGCTGGGCCTGGCAGCATTTGCTGTAGGACGGGCATATTCCACGCGGAATGATGAGCCGGAGAAGGCCAGCCGGCCCTTTGACGCCGATCGAGACGGCTTCGTGGGTGGTGAAGGGTGCGGAATCCTGGTTCTGGAGAGCTTGAGCCATGCGCTGAAGCGGGGCGCGCGCATCTACGCCGAAGTCCTGGGCTATGGTGCGTCCAATGATGCCTACCACCTGATCGCTCCAGACCCCCAGGCCGAGGGCGCGGCACGCGCGATGCGCCGCGCGCTCAAGAATGCCGGCGTCGATCCAACCAGCGTGGACTACATCAATGCTCACGGGACCGGGACACCACTGGGTGATGTGGCCGAGACTCTGGCCATCAAGAAAGCGCTGGGTGACCATGCCTACGAGATTGTGGTCAACTCCAGCAAATCCATGATTGGGCATCTGTGGGGCGCTGCCGGCGCCGTTGAAGCCATTGCCACCATCAAAACCCTTCAGACAGGGATCGTACACCCAACTATCAACCTGGAAAACCCAGATCCGGAGTGTGATCTGGATTATACCCCACTCAAGCCTCGCAGGGTACGCGTCAACATCGCCATGTCCAATTCTTTTGGGCTGGGTGGACAGAACGCGTCTATCGTTCTAAGCCGCTATCCAGATAATGGCGCTTGACCCGGCCCGGCAATAGTCATGTCTCCGTGGCGCGCTCGATTTCTCACCGGGCTACTTGGCGGTACTCTTGCGGGCCTCGCGATGGCGGTGTTTTCAATGTCTGTGAGCTTATTGCGAGGCCCTGGCTTATGGATGCCGGTGAAGTTGATCGGTGGTTTTGTCTTGGGGCCGCGTGCCATCAGCATCTCCGGCGCGTTCGACTTGATACCGATTCTGAGTGGCCTGATCATTCACATGCTCGTCTCTGCCGGCCTCGGGGGGGTGTTCGCGGTGCTGTCGCTCCGACTACCGCAGGTGACCATCGCCCTGTATGGCGTGGTGTATGCGTTGGCAATCTGGTTCCTGGCCTTGTTCGTGCTGCTGCCGGTGGTAGATCCCCTCTTAGTGAACAATACAAACCCTGCGCTCTTTGCCATCAGCCATATCATCTACGGGATTGTTCTGGGCGCGTGGGTCGGTCTACGCGTCTGACGACGGGTAGGGCCGGCCATCGGTTGCCACTGGAATTGCGGCTCAGCGGCCGTCGTACCAGTGCAGATACCGGGGGAGTGAATTTGCCAGACCAGGTGCAACGCGCGTGCCGGCCGTGAGTAGACGCCGGGCCTCCTCGTCAGTGCACACGTAAAGTGCACTCACCTCACGATCCTGAAAGCGAATGCGTGCAAACCCGCTGGGGGTCAACTGGCCGGCGAAGATCTGGTTCACCTGATTGTTCCGAAACGGGGGCATGCCGGGACGGTAGTCGCTGCGCTCGTAGGGCTTGCCAACCGGCGTTAATTTGCCGTCGACCAGGCACGACCCCAAATCGTCAGCCGGAAGCCCCAATTCCTGTTCCAGCTCCATAAGGCCGGCGTCGGCGAAACTTTGGCCGGCTCGGACGTGTCCACCCACTGATGTATCAATGTGGTCAGGCCAATCGGCCTTGTTGGGACTACGCACCTGGAGCACCAGCAGGTTTTGCGGACTACGCAAGATGATATGCGTTGCACGATGCCGAAGCCCAAGCAGGTGACATAACCAACGGGGGGCGACCACGCCGATCGGCGCTCCTGCGGCGTCACAGATGTCGAAGAGCTCCTCCTCCACCTCGTTTGGTGACAGCCTGGCGCGCCATACCTCTGACAGATGTGTGACTGTGGCCTGATCAGGCTGTTCTATCTGCTGGAGTTCTCGAACCGTTTGCTCCAGCTCACTCAGATGAGAAGGCTCCATAAAAGTCCATTAGCAAGCGCTATGGCTGTTCTCGTTCTGCAAGCATCCGGACCACCAGATGAAAGATGTCCGTCGTCGTGATAATGCCGATGACGCTGCCATCTTCCACAACTGGCAGGCTCCCGATATCATGCTGAAACATGAGGTCGGCCGCTTCGAGGACCGTGTCGTCAGGCGAAATGGTCACGGGATCGGGGGTCATAAGCTCTTCCACGGGCAGGGCTGCCAGCAGGGATATTGGCTCAAAGAGGTTCAGTCGGTTACTATCCTGTGAGGCCGCTTCCAGGATGTCAGTGAAGGTCACTATGCCGACCAGAACGTTCTCGTTAAGCACGGGTAGGTGACGGACACCATGTTCTTGCATAAGCCGATGCGCTTTTGCCACTGACGTGTTCACATCAACGGTGATCGGGTTCGGCGTCATGTGCTCACGAACGATCGGGGTCGCCATATGCTCTCCTTTCCGTCGCAGACGACCAACAGCACGGCTGTGTCGGGAGTTCATTATACCATAGTTTCTGAAAAAGAAGAACCCGAATCGGAATGTTGACTTGTCTCGATTTTTCCATTAAGATTTCGCAGCAATGGGCAGAAACATGCCCTCTGGCTTGGCCAAGAGCCGGCCAGACCTCTCTTCGGACCAGGTTCTTGAGGCAAGGAATATCGTGCGAGTCCTGTTAATCTTCCTTGATGGTGTCGGCGTCGGGCCGGCTGATACGCGTTCCAACCCGTTCATGCACGCGGCTTTACCAACGTTGTGTGAGCTTCTCGATGGACAGCGGCCTGTGCTGAAGTCTGAGCCAAGCATCGGCGAACTCGCTGTGCTGGTCCCCGCTGACGCAACTTTGGGTGTCCCCGGGCTCCCGCAAAGCGGTACCGGGCAGACTGCCCTGCTGACAGGTCTGAATGCACCTGAGCACA
>CAYYSH010000171.1:0-6701 GCA_964474265.1 uncultured Anaerolineales bacterium | reverse complement strand
GGTGCCCTGAAGGCTACCGCCTTCTGGCGGCTGCCACGGGCCGGAGATGAGATAGTTGGTAAAGATCAACGCGATGTTCGTGAGGGCCAGGCCGCCGAAAATCTCGTGCACGTTGCCGCGCGTCTTCAGCACGCCGGCCAGCAGCCCCCACAGCGCGCCACCCACCAACGCCGCGATCAGTTCCAGCGGGATCAGGATGATGGACGGGAGGAACACATTCCGCGCCACCCAGGCCGTAAACAGTGCTCCAACGACGATCTGGCCCTCGACGCCGATGTTCCACAGGCCGGCGGTGAACGTCAGCAGCAGGCCGGCGGAGCACAACATGAGCGGCACCCAGAAACCGAAGACGTCAGCGAGCTTGGCGGGGCTCTCGAAAGCCCCCTGCAGAATGTGCAGGTAGGCTGCGCCGGGAGGTGCACCCACAGCAAGCAGCAGTGTGGAGGTGAAAGCCAGAGCCAGAATGACCGGCGCCAGGGTCAGCAATGGCTCGATGACCCGGATTGGGCGGGTCATATCTCCTGCCCTCCGATGAGACGTCCTAACTGATCCACTGAGGTCTCCGCAGCATCGAGCACGCCGGTCACGCGACCGCCGGAGAATACCACGATGCGATCACTGCGCCCCATGATCTCGTCCAGGTCGGCGGAGGTGAAGATGATGGCGGTACCCTGGTGCCGGCGCTGAAGCAACTGGGACCAGATCCACTCCGTAGATTCCACGTCCAGCCCGCGGGTTGGTTCTTCGAGCAGCAGCAGGCGCAACGAAGGCGGTAGCAATGCCAGCAGCATACGCTGCTGGTTGCCGCCCGATAGCGCTTCGATGAGGGTGTCCGGCTCTCCCACGACGTTGAAATGCTGGATGCGCGCTGCTGCTGTCTGGCGTGCTGCCGGCCAGTCGATGACGAAGCGCTGCTGAGGTGCCGCGAGCAGCACATGCTCTGCCAGCGTGAGGCCAGGGATCAGCCCCTCTTCCAGCCGGCCCGCCGGCACGTATGCCACACCCCGCTGCACGAAATGGCGGTACGGCTGTCCGGTCATGTCCTGGCCATCGAGGATGACCTGGCCGGCCAGCGGGCGCAGCAGCCCCGCGCACGCCTGCATGACCGGCTGCTGGCCGCTCCCCAGCAAACCTGCCAGACCGATGACCTCGCCGGCCTGCACATCCAGGTTTACGTTGGAGACGGTGACCCGCCCTGTCCGGACCGTCAGGTTTCGCAGTTGCAGCACCGGTGGCCCCAGCTCCACCGGCTCCCGCGCCGACGGCGTGAAGACCTGGCCGAACATGAGCTGTACCAGACGTTCCACTGGACAAGGCATGGACTCCCGGCCGGCCACCCGGCCACGCCGCAGCACCGTCACCTCGTCGCACAGCTCCTGAACCTCGTCGAGCTTGTGGGACACGAAAACAACAGTCTTGCGGTCCCGGTGGGCCAGTTGACGTAGCATATCGAACAGCGCTGCTTTCTGATCAGCGGAGATGCCCGTGGTGGGCTCGTCCAGAATCAGCACATCAACACCCAGTGATAGCAGACGGATGACCTCCAGTTGTTGCCGCTCCCCGATTGTCAGGCGACTGACCTCAACCTGAGGGTCGATGGCGAAGCCAAATCGGCGGGTCAGATTGAGGAGGTTCTCGCGGGCCCGCGCGCGGTTTGGGCGCAGACCGGTGTCACGTCCCAGCACGAAATTGTCCAGGACGGTCATGGATGGGAAGTCCAGGGGGTCCTGGTGAAGCATGCCGATGCCGGCACGGATGGCATCGGCCGGCGAGGAGAAGCTGGCCGGCTTCCCGTCCAGCACGATCTGACCGCCGTCGGGCGTCAAATAGCCGGCCAGCACCTTCATCAGCGTGGTCTTGCCCGCGCCGTTCTCTCCCAGCAGCCCATGGATGGTCCCTTCCTGCAAGGTGAGGGAGATTCCATCGTTTGCCCGTACAGGCCCGAAGTACTTGCGGATCTCGCGAAGTTCTACCTTCATCCAACAAAGGGATATTGGGTATTGGATATTGGGTATTGGGGATGGAAGGAATTAGCCAATACCCAATATCCAATATCTGCTTTTACTCGCTCGGCCCCTCCATGCCTTCCAGCAGTTGTGGCAGGTACCAGATTTGTTCGTCTGTTGCCACTTCGCCGTCCTTCAGGTAGGGAGTGCCGTCTTGCAGGTTCAGCGGGCCTTTGTAGAGCACAATCTCGCCCGAGGCCAGACCGTCGATGAATTCCTGGAGGTTGGCCTTTTGCTCGTCTGTGAGAGCCGGCCCGAAGATGAACCCGGTGCCCGTGGTGTCGCGGTTGTTGATGTCATTCCAGTCGGGCGGGTTCCAGTCCCAGGACTGTTTCCAGGTGCCGTTCATGACCTCACGCGCGGTCTTGGCGTAGGCCGGCCCCCAGTTGAAGTACGGGATGCCCAGGCAGACGTCCGGCGCCTCCGCGCACGCACCTTCGTAGTCGTACGGGATGGCGAAGACGCGCTCACCCTGGGCTGCTCGCTGGCCGGCCACGACCAACGCCTCCGTCGTGTCGATCCCGGAGATCACCACATCGGCGCCAGTGTCGAAGAAGTCACGGGCGACCTCCGTCGGGTCCAGCGTGACGCCGGGGATGTTGAACCAGAAGCCGATCCAGGTGACGATGAAGCGCAGGTCGTCGGGGTTCTTGCCCCGGTACTTCTCGTAGCAGTGGCGCGCTCCGAGATAGGCAGCAGACGCCAGCCGGCGGGTCTCGAAGTTGATCAGCGGACCCAGATAGCCGATGGTGCCTGTCTCTGTGGCCAGGGCGGCCGCGCAGCCGGCCACACCCTTCATGGGCACCATGTTCCCCATGATGTTGCCCTCGTTAGGGGGTGCCTCACCGGTGAGCACATCGTCGCCAGAGATGTTGATGAAGACCACATCGGGGTACTTCTTGGCCACCGGAACGGTGTCCTCTTCGAAAGCATCCGAGGTGGTGAAGATCAACTTGGCTCCCTGACCGACCATGTCGTCCACGACCTGCTCCAGGGTGGTATCAGGGCGATCGGCCGGGTTCAGGCTTTCCAGCCAGATCATCTTGGTGCCCGGCACGGTCTTTTCGACGTACTGGCCGGCGGTGTAGTGGGCCTCGCTCCAGCCGTGGTCGTTGTGGGGACCGACCAGGACCAGACCGAAGATCAGCTCCTCCATGGCCTTGGGTGCTCCTGCCGGCGCTTCTTTCTCGCCAGCAGATTCCGGCGGCTCGCTGGGTGCTTCACCCTTGACGCCCTCAACGAACCAGTCGATGTTCAGCATCTCCGCGTCGGACAGGCATTTGCCGGCCGGTACAACCGGCTTGCCGTTCTGGCCATTGATCGGACCGCAGAAGACATCCCACTGGCCGCTGAGAATGAGCTGCTTCTTTTCCTCAACGAGTTTGCGCACGTCTTCAGGTACCCGTGGACTGAGGGGAGCCAGGTCCACAATCCCGTCTGCCATTCCACCCCAGTAGGATTCGGACTTGTAGGTACCTTCCATCACTTTGCGGACGATGTCCACATACTTGACACCCCAGTTCCACACCGGGCTGGTCAACACCGTGTCGCCCACGAACTTGCTCATGTCGGAGTCATAGCCGATGCTCACGGCTCCTGCATCCAGGGCGGCCTTTTGAGGCTCGGTAGTGTCCTGGTGCTGGGCGATCACGTCGGCTCCTTCGGCCAGCAACGCCTCGGCGGCTTCCTTTTCCTCCGGCGGGCCAAACCAGGTGTTCGTCCACACGACTCGCACTTCAGCATCCGGGTTTACCTCGCGGACGCCGAGGGTGAAGGCATTGATGCCGCGAATGACTTCTGGGATGGGGAAGGCGGCCACGTAGCCAATGATGTTCGACTTGGTGGCAGCGCCGGCCACCAACCCCGACAGATAGCGCGGCTGATACATCCGGCCGAAAACGGTGCTCACATTCTCAGCTGTCTTGTAGCCTGAGATGTGGATGAACCATTTGTCCGGGAATTCTTTGGCGACGGCGATGGTGGGGTCCATGAAGCCGAAACTGGTGGTGAAGATGATGTCGTAGCCCTTCTGCGCGAAGTCGCGGATAACGCGCTCAGCTTCCGGACCTTCAGGTACGTTTTCGATGTAGGCTGTTTCGACCTTGTCGCCAAATTCCTTCTCCACGGCCAGCCGGCCTTGATCGTGGGCCCACGTCCAGCCAAGATCGCCGATGGGGGCCACGTAAACGAAGGCGACTTTGAGCGGTTTCTCTGCCTGAGCGGGGGGAGCGGTTGTTTCGGTTGGTGCCGGCTGAGCCGGTGCTTGCGTGGGAGCCTGAGTGGGTGCCGCGCCTCCCCCACAGCCGGCAGCCATCAGGCTCAACAACAGCACAAGCGCCAGGAATGCCCATTTCCTCGAGATCGACATTTCTCTCCTCCTGTTTTGGATATTGGATATTGGAGACTAGATATTGGACTCTAAGTTCGAACCTTCAATAACCAATATCTAATACCTGATACCCCCTTGCTCTCCGTCTTTGCTTTTCCTGGAGCAGTCTCTAGGAGCGATGCTCCCGGGAGCGCGCATCTTTGATCCACTCCATCGGAATGCCACAGATGAACTTGAGCGGGGTGTTCCCGGTATTGCGGTACTGGTGTTCCACATCGCCTGGCACGAAGATGACGTCGCCCTGACTCACGGGGTAGACCTCATCGCCGATGGTGACTTCGCCCTGTCCCTCGATGATGAAGTTCTCGTGCTCGAACCAGTGGGCGTGGTGGGGGGTGTGGCCGGCGGGTTCAATCTCGATGATTCGCATGGCGTAGTTGTCTGCCCCATGCTTCTTGTCGATAACCCACCGGATGGTCACGCCCGGGGCCTCGTCGCCAAACGTCTCTGCTTCGCAGGCGGTGTAGTGCTGGGGTTTGGTCATTTCACTTCGCCTCCGCTGCGGTACTCGGTTGTGTGACTGACGGGTATTCTCGTGCACATGGTAGTACAAGGTTGCAGATGTGTCAAGCACTCGTGTGAATGGCCTGTCCCGAAGCAAAAGCCCCCAGAGCCTTAAGATGACAGGGGCTGCTGAGGGCTACTGTGCCTGGGGCATCCTGCATTGGTGTTGACGCATCGGCGCGCTGGTGGCAGCATGGAGTAAGTCGTACTGTCTACTGCCGGCTGGAACTATACTCAGGACAGGTCACGGTGTCAAATAAAAAAACAGACCTCGCTGATCAATCAGCGAGGTCTGCTCGATGGAATATCAGGACGCAGATAAGGCCGGCGCCGGCCAGCCTCCACCGTTCCTTCACCTTCCATCAGCTCATTACCACGACCGGCCGGCACCAGAAAACTACAACCTACACCGCGCGCTTACCAGCTACAACTACTACAACTACAAAACGTTACAACACAACCCTTTTCACTTCCAGACCCATTATACCAAAATTGAGCGACTTTGTCAACTAAAAACTCGGCTATTGGCGCAGGAATGGGGTGATAGCTGTGGCTAATCGGGGTGGCCGAATGGTGCGGGCAGGTTTAGCACCTCGCCGGCAGGTAGACCAGCAGGTCGGAGTTCGTTCAATGCCCGCCCCGGGACTCGAACCCGGACTGAAGCGATTTTAAGTCGCTTGCCTCTGCCAATTGGGCTAGGCGGGCGGCGCTGATTGGCCTGGCGGGTGAGACCGACGAGATGTATAATGGGCTGATAGCCCATGCTACCAGCCCACGAGGAGAGGCGACGGCCGGATTCGAACCGGCGATCGGGGTTTTGCAGACCCCTGCCTTAACCACTTGGCTACGTCGCCTGATTCCGGTTATTATTCTAGCGGAAACCCAGTTCAAAGTCAAACCCGTCCGATTGGAAATGCCCGTCGATTATGCTACAATCCCGCAACGTCGGGTTGAATTCCATGCCGATCTTGAGGAGTTCGCATGAGTTACACCAAAACGCTATTCCGAACGCTTGCCATCGGGCTGGCCGGCCTGGCTGGCAGTGGCTGGTGGCTGCTACGAAGGCCCCGCCCGATGACCGCCGGCACCCTTACACTTGACAGCTTGATCGGGGAAGTGGAGATTACCCGCGATCGGTGGGGCATCCCGCACATCTACGCTGATACCGCGCGCGATCTGTTCTTCGCACAGGGCTTCGTCCACGCTCAGGATCGGCTGTGGCAGATGGATTTCCAGCGCCGGCTGGTGGCCGGCCGCCTCTCCGAGGTGCTTGGCAGCACTACGCTGGAGTTGGACCGCTGGATGCGTGTGCTTGGGCTGCGTCGCCAGGTGGAGGCAGAGCTGCAAGTCCTCTCGGATGAGGCGCGTCGGGCCCTGGAAGCCTATGCACAGGGCGTGAACCGTCTCATCGAGACATCGCCGGCCCTGCCTGTCGAGTTCAGTCTGCTGCGCTACGAGCCCGAGCCGTGGACGCCGGCGGATTCCCTCAGTTGGGCCAAGATGATGGCTTTCGGACTCAGCAACAACTGGGACACCGAGATCATCCGCGCCAGGTTGATCGACCGGCTCGGGCCTGAGCGGGCGTCGCTCCTGGAGGGCAAATATCCGGCGGAAAACCCCGTGATCGTTCCTGATGTGGACTACTCCAGGTTGGGCGAGAGCGCGCTCCAGCGTCAGGCCAGAGCAGACGCTTTCTCGGGCGACCTGGGGGCCAGCAATAGCTGGGTGGTCGATGGCACGCGAACAACCACGGGAAAGCCGCTACTGGCCAACGACCCACATTTGCTGATGCGAATTCCGGG
>CAYYSH010000170.1:0-6759 GCA_964474265.1 uncultured Anaerolineales bacterium | reverse complement strand
AACCCGAATTCCCCGGGTCCCCAAAAATGTCTGAACGGGAAACCAAAGAAGCGGAAACGTCTGTGCCGCATGTCTCTGTCCTCCCATACTTTGCTCTACTTTCCGAATCCTCAATGTCCTAACGTGTCTACGCTCTCGGCTCGTTCCTGCCAGGTTAACTGGAATTCCCCAAAGCGGTGCAGGAGCTCACGGGCACGATCGCACAGGGGGCGTAGATGGGCCTGTCTGACTTTCCAGTCGCCGGCGACCTGGTTGAGGATCAGCCGGCTGTCGCCCCGCACCTCGATAGAGAATGCCGACGGATCGTGGCCGGCCCGCTCAATGGTGCTCACGATGTCCTGGAGGCCGGCAATCAATGTTCGATACTCTGCCTCGTTGTTGGTCATCTCTTCGCCGAAGTCCAGGCGTTCCATTCGCTGCGCGCCATCCACATTGCGAATGAGAACGTAGCTCCCATACCCCGGCCCCGGATTGCCCAGGCTCCCGCCGTCGAAGATCAGCGTGTAGTCAGTCATCTTTCCAGTGATCAGTGATCAGTGATCAGTAATCAGTGACCAGACTGAATACTGATCACTGGTTACTGATTACTGATTACTGGTTACCGAGGTGGTGCCAGTTCCACCATGACGTCGCCCTGATTGACAGTCTGGCCGGCAGTAACACGTATGGTATCGACGATGCCGGCTCCTGGGGCTCGAATCTCGTTCTCCATTTTCATGGCCTCCAGAATCACCACGCCGTCACCGGGTGCGACGTGTTGGCCTTCGCTGACGATGACGTCCACGACCAGACCTGGCATAGGCGCTTTGATTTGCAGCTCGCCGGCTTCCTCGTGCTTTGCGCCACTGAGTTCCCGGAGCTGCTTGATCCGTTCGTCCTCGACCTGAACTTCGTAGCGGTCCCCCTCAATCGTCACGTAGTAGCGACCTTCATGCAGCTCAACAAACACCTCGTATGACGCTCCGTCGAGGATCAGCGAGAACAGAGATCGTCCATCGATGCTTTCCAGGTCGATGTGAATCGGCCTGTCTCCAATCGTGATACGGTCATCCCGATCAATGTCGATGGTAAAATCCTGACCGTCAATGGTTGCGATGTATTTCATCGAAGTGCCCCCTGTCGGCCGGCCAGTTTCCACATGCTTACGCGGGCACCACCCTGCTGCGGTGCAATCGTGGTGAGAGCCTGCTGTCGCCGCCTGTGTGCCAGCACTGTCGCGACAATGGCTGCGACTTCGTTGTGTTGACCATGTTTGTCTGGCGTCATGGAGAAGTGTCTCTCGAGAAAGGACGTGTCATACACGCCGCCGATAAAGTTCGTGATGTCCATCACCTGCTGGTGAAATGGAATGGATGTCTGGATGCCGATGATTCGGTACTCGGCCAGCGCCCGGCGCATGCGGAGAAGCGCCTCACCCCGTGTGTCGCCCCAGACGATGAGCTTGGCAATCAAGGGGTCGTAGTAGAGCGAGACTTCGAAACCTTCATACACGCCGGCATCGACGCGGACACCGGGCCCGGTCGGCTCGAAGATGTTGGTAATGCGACCGCTGGATGGAAGGAAATTGTTGTAGGGGTCTTCGGCTGTGATTCGGCACTCGATGGCATGCCCCTTAATCTGGATGTCATCCTGGGAGTAGCGCAGCCGGCGGCCGGCCGCCACACGCAACTGTTCTTTGACGATGTCTACACCCGTAACAAACTCCGTCACCGGGTGCTCCACCTGGAGTCGCGTGTTCATCTCCAGGAAGTAGAAGTTGCGATCCTGGTCAACCAGGAACTCGACGGTGCCGGCATTGTAGTAACCGACCGCTTCTGCGGCTCGCACAGCGACTGCGCCCATCTGCTCCCGGATTTCGTCGTTAATGGCTGGTGATGGCGACTCCTCGATCAGCTTCTGATGCCGGCGTTGGATGGAGCACTCGCGCTCTCCCAGGTGGATTGTGTTCCCGCGTTTGTCCGCCAGAACCTGGATCTCAACGTGGCGAGCTCCCTGAATCGCCCGCTCCAGGTATACCCGGTCGTCGCCAAAAGCGCCCATCGCTTCTCGTCGCGCTGCGCCAAGGGCTCTTTTGAGTTCGTGCGGATCTGTCACCAGGCGCATGCCTTTGCCACCACCGCCGGCGGCAGCCTTGATGAAGAGTGGGAAGCCAACTTCATCTGCAGCCGCAATGATCTCGTCATCTCTCAGGTCTACGTCTGTGCCCGGGATGATGGGCACGCCGGCACGCTTCATGAGCCGGCGTGCTTCTACCTTGTCGCCCATGGCGGCAATGGCGTCCGCTGGTGGGCCGATGAAGGTGATGCCGGCCTCTTCGCATGCCGCCGCAAATTCTGGGTTCTCGGCCAGGAAGCCGTAGCCCGGGTGGATGGCTTCCGCCCCGCTCTTCCGGGCGACATCGATCAACTTGTCGATACGCAGATAGCTTTCACGGGCGGGGGCTGCGCCGATGTAATAGGCCTCATCCGCATAGCGCACGTGGAGCGCTGTGCGGTCTACATCCGAATAGACGCCTACCGTCTCGACGCCCAATTCGCGGCAGGCGCGCAAGACGCGGACAGCGATTTCACCCCGGTTGGCGATCAGAATCTTCTTAAACATCGGTCTCTCCTACAGCGGGATGTTGCCGTGCTTCTTGGGTGGATTGGTATCGCGTTTGTTTTGAAGCATCTCTAGGATACTGATCAGCCTGGGTCGCGTTTCGCGAGGCTCAATCACATCGTCGATGTACCCGTACGAAGCTGCTACGTAAGGGTTGGCAAACTTCGCCCGGTACTCGGCCACCAGTTCCTCTCGCTTGGCGTCGGGATCATCGGCGGCGGCGATCTCCCGTCGGAAGATAATGTTGACGGCACCCTGGGGGCCCATCACTGCGATTTCGGCTGTCGGCCAGGCCAGAACGATGTCGCCTCGCACGTGACGGGAGTTCATCACGTCGTAGGCACCGCCGTAGGCCTTGCGAGTGATCACGGTCACTTTGGGAACTGTCGCTTCGCAGAAAGCATACAGCAGTTTGGCACCATGCTTGATGATGCCGCCATGCTCCTGTGCCAGGCCTGGCATGAATCCTGGCACGTCCTCGAAGACGACCAGCGGGATGTTGAAGCAATCACAGAACCGGACAAAGCGTGCTCCTTTGATGGATGAGTCGATGTCCAGCACGCCGGCCAACACCATTGGCTGCTGCGCTACAATCCCGATCGAGCGACCGTTCAGTCGCGCAAAGCCGACGATGAGGTTCTGTGCGTAGTGCTCATGTACCTCCAGGAACTCTCCGTCATCAACGACCCGGCGGATGACTTCTTTCATGTCGTAAGGCTTGTTAGGGTTCTCGGGAACGATGCGGTCCAGCGCCTCGTCCATGCGCAGTGGGTCGTCTGTTGGCGGGACAAAAGGTGGGTCCTCCAGGTTGTTTTGTGGTATGTAGCTCAGTAGCCGGCGCAATGTTGAGAGAGCTTCCTCCTCGCTGTCGGCTGCGAAGTGGGCCACGCCGCTCTTGGTGCTGTGCACCATGGCACCCCCCAGTTCCTCGAAAGTCACGTCCTCATGGGTGACGGTCTTCACCACGTCTGGCCCGGTCACAAACATGTAGCTGGTGTCTTTGACCATGATGGTGAAGTCGGTCAAAGCCGGCGAGTACACCGCGCCGCCGGCACATGGCCCAAGGATGGCCGAGAGTTGTGGCACGACCCCCGACGCCAGCGTGTTGCGGAGGAAGATGTCCGCGTAGCCGCCCAGACTTAGCACGCCTTCCTGAATGCGCGCCCCGCCGGAGTCGTTCAGGCCGATGATAGGCGCTCCATTCTTCATGGCCATGTCCATAATTTTGCAGATCTTCTGAGCGTGTGCCAGTCCAAGTGAACCGCCCAGGACGGTGAAATCCTGGGAGAACACGTAGACCAGCCGGCCATCAATCGTCCCATAGCCAGTGACGACCCCGTCGCCCAAGAACTTCTTTTCCTGCATCCCGAAATCGTGGATGTCGTGGGTTACGAAGGTGTCTAGCTCGTGAAAGCTGTTGTCATCCAGGAGGAGATCGAGTCGCTCGCGGGCGGTCAGCTTGCCTTTCGCGTGCTGTTGTTCAATCCGTTTCGGACCTCCACCCAGGGCTGCCTGCTCCTTGAGTTCCCGAAGCGTCGCAACCTTCGGGTCAACCCCGGATTCGACGAGTTTTTCAATTTGCTCTGCGTGCGCTTTGACGAATTCCCTTAGCTCAACAGCCATGAAGTGTCTCCTCTGGTTAGTTCAACTGGATTCTGGGGCGGAACTTGTACCCGTAGACAATGAGTCCTTCCTCACCATATTCTCGCAGTTTGCGGATGACCATCTCGACTGGCATACCAATGTGTACGTCTTCGGGCCGGACGTCGGTTAACTGGGCTGTCACGATCGGCCCGTTCTCTAACTCAACGAGAGCAACGATGTACGGTTCGAATTTCGTAAAGCCCAGCGGCGCCTGATGAACGACAGAGTAAGTGAACACGTGTCCCTTTCCCTGAAACCACTGGCGGCGCAGGTCACGTGATCGACACTCCGGGCAGATTTGCCGGGGCGGGAAAAGCCTGGCGTCGCAGTTCTCGCACACCACACCTTCCAGATGATATCGTTGATTTCTCAATCGCCAGTGTCGCGGTAAGTCCATCGTTACTCCTCCGCAATTCAGCTATTTGGCCATCCAGCTATCCGGAAAAAAACCACCTGCCGGCGGCTTTCAGCGATGTGCCTGTCGAACTAGCCGGCCTCCAGGATGTGAGTCACGATTGTCGCGCCGCTCCCGCCCACGCTCTGGGACATGCCGATCTGGGCATTCGGCACCTGGTTAGGGCCGGCCTCGCCACGAAGCTGCTGGGTCAACTCCACAATCTGATACAGCCCGGTAGTGCCGACTGGATGCCCGCGTGCCTTGAGCCCTCCCATGGTGGCCAGGGGCAGTTTGCCATCCAGCCCAATCTCGCCATCGGCAGCCAGACGCCAGCCCTGACCGGGCTCGGCAAAGCCACAGGCCTCCAGGGAGCAGCAGGCCATGATGGTGAAGGCATCGTGTACCTCGAAGATGTCAATATCCGCCGGCCCGAGCCCCGCCTGAGCGTATGCCTTCTGCGCCGACTCGTAGCTGGCGCGCAGTTCCAATAGCCGGCGGCGGTTGTGCAGCGCCAGGGAATCGGTGGCGATGGCCGATGCCCGGATGTGAATCGGCTTGTCCGTAAACTCGTGCGCCCTCTCGCGTGGACATAGCACCACACTTGCTGATCCGTCGCCCGTGGGACAGCAGTCCAGCAGCGTCAGCGGTTCCGCCACCGGCGGCGAGTTGAGGTAGGCTTCTTCGGTGATGGGAAACCCCAGCATGGCGTTGGGGTTCGTGGAAGCGTTGCGGTGAGCGTTGACGGCGAAGTTCGCAAATACGTCCCGCGAGACGCCATACTCGTAGAGATAGCGTTGCATGACCATGGCATTGAGGGCGACAAACGATACGCCGTGATCCGATTCGTAATCGGCATCAGCGGCGGTAGCCAGGCCGGTCGTCGTTCGGGCTCGCAAGGTGTCGGTCATCTTCTCAACGCCGGTGACGATGACGATATCGCGCAGCCCGCTGGCAACGGCCAGGGTACCCATGACGAGCGCAGCCCCGCCGGAGCCACACGCAGCCTCGATTTTCAGGGCCTCGATGCCCCGCAGGCCGGCGAAATCCGCTACCAACCCGCCCAGGTGCTCCTGACTGGAGTAGGCCCCGGACAACATGTTGCTGACGTACAGAGAATCGGCTGTCTCAATGCCGGCGTCATCCATGGCTGCCAGCAGAGAGCCGACTGCCAGGTCCCGCAGCGACCTGTCCCAGTGTTCCGCTACCGGCACCTGTCCGATTCCGACAATGCTTACATCGCGCATTCACACTCTCCTGGCTAAGCTCTATCAGCGGCCGGCAGTCCCAGCCAACCGGTGTGCCGTACGTAGGTCGCGTAGTCAATCGTTTGCCGGCGCATGACGTATTGTGCGACGGACGGAACCCGTTCCCGCCCGCTAGCGATGTGCTCCGTTGTGATGAGAGAGAAGGCAATGCTGCCGGCGCCGGAGCCATACGATACGAACAATACACGTTCACCTGGTTGTGCCTGGTCCAACACGGCCGCCAGCCCCAGCATCGACGACGCGGAAAACGGGTTGCCAATTCTTGTCACCAGCAGCCCGGGTTGCAGTTGTTCCCGGGTGAAGCCCAGACGTTTGGCGAGGCGGGCCGGGAACTTGGCATTCGGCTGGTGACATACGAAGTAGCGGTAGTCGGCGGGGGTTCGTCCCAGCGCTGAGAGAAGGCGTTGGGCGGCTGCCTGGCTGTGCCGAAAGAACGCCGGCTCCCCCGTGAAACGGTCCCCCTGCTCCAGGTGCGGCGTACCATGGCGGCGAAAGATGTCCGGCATGTCCGTGGTATAGCAGTACGTGGCTTCGAAAAGGGCCAATGCTTCCTCCCCTGGCCCGACCAGAATACCAGCGGCGCCGGCGCCGGCTGTGTGTTCCATCTCGTCCCCTGGCCGCCCCTGCTGGGTGTCGGAGCCAACAACCAGTGCATACGAGGTCATGGATGAGGTGACGAAGCCGATGGCGGCCTCCATCGCGTGCGCACCGGAGCCAGAAGAGAACTCCCAGTCGGCAGCGTTAACGTCCGGTGTCAGCCCCAAGGCCTCCGCGACCGTGGTGGCTGCCGGCTTTACTGCGTACGGCTTGGTTGTTGCTCCCACCCAGATGGCGCCGACCAGGTCCGGGTCA
>CAYYSH010000169.1:0-6779 GCA_964474265.1 uncultured Anaerolineales bacterium | reverse complement strand
ATACAGAACCCCGTCCATGTCGATGATGAAGGCTTTGATCGTCTCTTTCAAATTAACGTTCATGCAGGTTTGTCCAGATGGTGGGTGATTTCCTTACCCCGGACTTCGTTACGGCTCGACGTACAGGTACTGCACTGTGCGCCGGCGATCCAGGTCCAGAAAATCGTTGAGTGTTACGGGTTGCACAGGACGTGCAATCTGAAACATGAAAACGTCCCAGAAGGACGGTCGCCGGCCATACTCGATGATCCGTGGCTTACCTTCGATACCGCCCAGGTCGGCTGCGACCTGCACGGCGTCGGAGAGGTTGCCCAGCTCGTCGATCAGGCCCAGCTCCAGCGCCTGCCGGCCTGTGTACACACGACCGTCTGCCAGCTTGCGAACTTCTTCGCGTGGCATACCACGGCCCTCAGCCACCACCCCAACGAACTGCTCGTAGGCCTCATCGATAATCTTCTGCCACAGCGCCTGCTCCTCGGGGGTCATCTCGCGGAAGGCACTGCCGGCATCTTTCAACTTCCCACTCTTGATGACAGTGACATCTACTCCGACTTTGTCGAGCAGGTCCTGCGTGTTGATGACGGTGGCAATTACGCCGATGGAACCTGTGAGTGTGGCCGGGTTGGCAATGATCCGGTCAGCGCCGGCGGCAATGTAGTACCCGCCTGATGCAGCCAACTCACCCATCGAAACGACCACCGGTTTATCGATCTCATCTCGTAATACCTGGTAGATCTCGTCAGAGCCAACTACACTGCCACCGGGACTGTTGATGCGAAGCAGGATCGCCTTGACTTCGAAATCCTTCTGGGCCTGGCGCAGGTGGTCAATGACCCGCTGCGAGTATGCATTGCCGTCTGTTGCAAGAGGGCTGGTTGGTTCGCCGCTTGTGATTACGCCTTCCACACGCACGATGCCCACCGCCGGCCCCGTGCCCACACTGGGGAAGCCGGCGGTTCCGGGCGTGGGTTCCACCTCGGGGATCAGCGCGCTGAACAGCAGCGCGCCGCCGAAGAAGCAGATCGTGCACAGAAATACCACACCCACTGCTCCGCCAACAGTCCCGAGCAGGATGTAGGGCCAACGCTTGGGTGCTGATTCCGTCATCGGCTGTCTCCTCCCATCCTTCATTTCACTCAAGGGCAGGTCAGGCGCAGAAATCTTCGTTTGCCAACCTGCAAGATGCGTTCACCATCGGGCGACACTTCGGCCTCGATCTCGGTGACACGTTCGTCGTCCAGGCGCACACCGCCCTGTTGGATCAGCCGGCGGGCCTGGCTCTTGCTGGGGGCCAGGCCGGCTTCGGCGATCAGATCCACGAGCTTCACGGGCTCCACCAGGCGGTATTCTGGTATCTCCGCCGGCAGCCGGCGTTGTTGGAACACGCGCTTGAAGTGCTCTTCGGCGTCCTGGGCTGCCTCATCCCCGTGGAAAATGGATACAATCTCGCGCGCCAGCTCCATCTTGGCATCCCGGGGGTGTAGCCTGCCGCTCTCCAGGCCGGCTTCGATCTCGGCGATCTGTGCCGGTCCATAGCGTGTAACCAGCTTGAAGTAGGTGATCATCACGTCATCCGGGAGGCTCATGACCTTGCCATACATGTCTTCCGGGGGTAGCTCGATGGCAATGTGATTGCCCAGGCTCTTACTCATCTTGATCTTGCCGTCGGTTCCTGGCAGAATCGGGACAATGATGGCGATCTGTGGCTTCTGGCCGAAGGCCTGTTGCAGCTTACGGCCGGCGGTGACAATGTTGAACAACTGATCCGTACCGCCAATCTGCACGTCCGTTTCCTGAGCAACGGCGTCGTAGCCTTGCATGAGGGCATAGAAGAACTCGTGCAGGAAAATGGGTTGGCCGGCTTCCAGCCGGTTGGCGAAGTTCTCGCGCGCCAGGAATTGTTGCACGGTGAAATTGGATGCCAGATTGATGACGTCGGCAAAGGAGAGAGGGCTAAGCCAGTCAGCATTGTAGCGGATGCGCGTCTTCGCAGGGTCGAGGATCTTGAAAGCTTGCTTGGCGTAGGTTTGCGCGTTGGCTTCAACCTCCTCGGGGGTCAGTTGCGGCCGCGTCTTGTCCTTGTCACTCGGGTCCCCGATCAGGCTGGTAAAGCTGCCGATCAAGAAGGTACAATCATGCCCGAGTTCCTGAAACTGACGTAGCTTCTGCATTGGCACTGTGTGTCCCAGATGCAGGTCAGTGGTCCGGGGGTCCACGCCCAGGTATACTTTGAGGGGCCGGCCGGCTTTCTGGGCCTCCTCAAGCCGTTCACGCAGCTCACGCTCCATAGCATCGCGGAGCTCCTGGCTCCCGTATTCGGTTCCCTGCATCAGGATGGCGATTTGTTCGTCGATGGATGTGTGCATATTAACTCCTCACTCATTTGCGGGCTGTGATCATGTGGCGTAATTATACCATACCATGGGACGCTGGTGTAAGAGCCGCAACGGAACTGAAGATGGCGGTTCCTCGGAGTTTGACCAAATGGCCGGCGGTCGGTATAATTATGGCTAATCTTTTGCGATGCCCAGAGACTTGACAACGTGAACAATATCGTGTCGATGACGGGGACGAAGTAGGTCGGGAGCCGGCCTCAGAGAGCCGGGGTGAGGTGTGAGCCCGGCGCGTCAGGTCCGACCGAAAGCCACCCCTGAGACGCCGTCGAAAAGGAGACCGCAGGTTACGTCGGCTTTTCCTGTAAGACGGGCCGGCAGCCCACCGTTAACCGGGCCGAAGCATCGACTGCCTGCCAGTCCGTGCTTCGTAGAGAGTGCGGCGAATCTCGCCGAACCAAGGTGGTACCACGGGCACAACGCTCGTCCTTGCGGACGGGCGTTTTTGTTTCATGGATTGACTTCCTGGCATAATTTCTATAAAATCCGATGAGGTGAGGGCAATGATCACAAGTGCGGAAATACGCGAAGAGTTCTTAAGATATTTCGAAAAGCATGGGCACACCCGGGTCAGAAGTTCTTCACTGGTGCCGGACGATCCCACGTTGCTTTTCACCAATGCCGGCATGGTCCAGTTCAAAGACGCCTTTCTCGGCCTGGAAGACCGCGGATACCGGCGTGCCACAACGGCCCAGAAGTGTATGCGTGTCAGTGGCAAGCACAATGATCTGGAAAATGTCGGGCCGTCGCCGCGTCACCACACCTTCTTCGAGATGCTGGGCAACTTCTCCTTCGGTGACTACTTCAAGGAGGGCGCGATTCACTACGGTTACGAACTCCTGACCGAAGTCTACGGTATTCCGGCAGATCGGCTGTACTACACCATTTTCGAGGACGACGACGAGGCCTACGACATCTGGGTGAATGGCGTTGGTGTGGACCCGGAGCGCGTGTATCGCATGGGCGAGAAGACCAACTTCTGGATGATGGCCGATGTTGGCCCCTGTGGCCCCACGAGCGAGATCCATTACGACTTCGGCCCGGAGTTCTGCACCTGTGGTCGGGATGACTGCAGCGTACAATTGGATAACGACTGTGGCCGCTGGCTGGAGCTGTGGAACCTGGTGTTCATGCAGTTTGACCAGGCGCGTGATGGTACGCGTACACGGCTGCCGGCCCCAGGCGTGGACACCGGGATGGGGCTGGAGCGGCTGGTGGCAGTACTCCAGGGCGTCTACAGCAACTACGAGACCGACCTTTTCACCAACATCATGGACCGGGTTCAGGAACTCCTGGGGCATACCGACGCTGAGCGGGACGAGCACATTGTTGGCTATCGGGTGATCGCAGACCACGGCCGGGCGATGACGTTTCTGGCGGCGGACGGGGTGTTGCCAGGAAACGAGGGGCGCTCGTACGTGATGCGGCTCATCATGCGCCGCGCCATGCGGTTCGGCAAGAAGATCGGATTCACCGAGCCGTTCCTGGCCCAGGTGGCCGACAGCGTCATTGAAACGATGGGTGGGCACTACACCGAGCTTCGGGCACGGGAGGAATGGATCAAACAGCTCATCACCGAAGAAGAGCATCGCTTTGAGCGCACGTTGGATACCGGGCTGTCTTTGCTGGCCAGCCTCGTCGATGACCTGAAAGCCCAGGGCAAAAGCGAGATTCCCGGCCAGTCTGCATTCCGGCTCTGGGACACCTACGGCTTCCCCATCGATCTGACAGAGGATATTGCCAAAGAGCATAGCATGACCGTGGATCGAGCCGGCTACGAGCGGGAGATGGAAGCTCACCGCGAGCGCTCGCGGGTGGAAGAAGCGTTCCAGGTTGATGAAGAGAAGGAGACCTACCGCCGGCTCGGACTGCCATCAACGGAATTCCTGGGCTACGAGACCACCCAGGTCAGCGGAGCACGCGTGGTCGCACTGGTGCGCGATGGTATGCGTGTGGAGCGTGCCTCTCAGGGTGAAGAGGTCCAGGTAGTACTGGACCGGACACCGTTCTACGCTGAGGCAGGTGGTCAGGTGGGTGACACCGGCGAGATCGTTGGGCCGAACGGAACTGTCCTGGTCGAGGACACGCAAAGCCCCATCAGTGGGGTGATCGTTCACTATGGCCGGGTCGCTGCCGGCACGATCTCCCAGGGTGATGAGGTAGAGGCCCGGGTGGATGCAGAGCGGCGTCTGGACATCATGCGCAACCACACAGCGACGCACCTGTTGCACAAGGCTCTGCAAGAGATTCTGGGTGAACATGCCCAACAGCGTGGCTCTTTAGTAGCGCCAGATCGACTCCGCTTTGACTTTGTGCATCTCACGCCGTTAAGCGAGGAGGAACTGGCCGAAATCGAGCATCGCGTGAATGAGAAGATTCGCGCTGACCTGCCGGTGCAGCCGAGACACACCACCCTGGAGGACGCGCGTCGCCAGGGCGCTATGATGCTCTTTGGTGAGAAGTACGGTGAGCGGGTCCGGATGATCAGCATCGATGACTACAGCCGTGAGTTGTGTGGTGGCACACACCTGAATCACACCGGACAGATCGGCGAGTTCTTGATCACGGGTGAGAGTTCAGTCGGTGCCGGCCTCCGGCGCATCGAGGCCATCACCGGTCGCGAGGCGGAACGGCGCGTCCGCGAGCAGACGGAACTGCTGGACGACCTGGCGCATACCCTGGGTGTTCAGGAGTGGACTGAACTGAAACCAAGAATCGAGTCCTTGCTAAGTGAACTGAAAGAACAGCGTCGCGAGATTGCCCGGCTACACAGGCGCATTGCGCTGCAGGAGACAGAGGCCTTGCTGAGCAAGTCTGTGTCCCTCGACGGCATCAAAGTTGTGGCTGCGCAAGTTGAAGCGCCCGACAAGGAAAGTTTACGCGAGCGCATCGACTTCCTCCGTGACAGGTTGGGCTCAGGTGTGATGGTGCTGGGCAGCGTCATCAATGGCCGGCCTCAGCTTGTGGCTGCTGTGACCTCAGATCTGGTTGACAAGGGCCTGAATGCCGGCGAACTCATCCGGCCCATAGCGGCCATGGTTGGTGGAAGTGGTGGCGGGCGTGCGACGCTGGCGCAGGCCGGCGGTCGGGATGCCAGCAAGCTGGATGAAGCCCTGGCCCAGGTTCAGGAGTTGGTCAGTCAGGCGCTGAAACGGTGAGGTCCGAAGCCGCTTGACCGCGCTCTGGGAGGAGCGTGGGATTCAGGGCGTTGATCTGACACAATGGTTGATATCCTGACAATTGAGCCCGATGAGGAGGTCGAGCGCATCCAGGCACGCCTGGCCCGGGTGCAGAGCCGGCAGGTGTATCTTTACGTCCCAAGGGCTAACAGGGCGCTGCGCCAGCGGCTCGCATTGACGCTGCTCCGTCGCACAGCGGACGATCTGGGACTGAACCTTACAATCGTGACCCGAGATAGTGCGACCCGCACAGTGGCCGGCACGGTCGGCCTGGCGGTTCGTTGGAGACTGGATGGGGTGGAGCATGGAAAATGGGAAGCGAGGGAGGGCAAAGACGGCACGCCCTCTTCACTTTCATCTTCCATTCTCCACTCCCCGGCCTCTTCCGTCGCGCTGGCGGTAGGGCTCTTACTGCTCGGGTTAGCGGTGGCGATTCTGATCCTGCCCCATGCCACCGTCATGGTGACCCCACTGACAGCTCCCCTAGAAATGACAGTAGAGATTGTGGCCGATCCGGATTTGACGGCGTTGGACGTGTCTGGACGTCGAATACCGGCACGCCGGCTTGAAGTGACCCTGGATCGCCAGGCACGGGAGCCGACCTCAGCCCGAACCGACATACCCGACAAGCCGGCGCGGGGAACGGTGGTATTCGTCAACCAGAGCGAGGCTGAGGTTGTGATCCCTGCCGGCAGCATTGTGAGTACCAGCGGGGCATCGGCTGTAGCGTTCCGCACGCAGGAGACAGCCACAGTGCCGGGACCTGCCGGCACCACGGCCCGGGTGCCGGTGGTGGCGGTGGAGCCTGGGCTGGCCGGCAACGTGCCGGCGTACACTGTGACGGTGCTTGACCCGGGTCTTGGCCTGCCTGTTGCCGTGGTTAATGACCGGCCGATGAGCGGTGGCACAGTGCGCCGTGTTGGGCTCGTCACCCAGGAGGAGCGCGATCGAGTGCGCGACGCCCTTTTGGAGCGCACCCGTCAGGAAGCGCTCCAGGCGTTACAGGCCCAGGTGCGCGAGGAGGAGACGCTGGTTGATGAATCGGTGGAACTTCAGGTCATGGATGAATCGTTTTTGGAGCAGGCTGAAGCGGTTGCTGATGTGATCACTGTGAATCTCACAGTCCGGGCTTCCGGGGTGGCTGTCAACCTTGAACAGGCCCGGCGGCTGGCCGAGGAGGCTCTGCGGCAGCAAGTGCCAGCCGGCC
>CAYYSH010000168.1:5123-6834 GCA_964474265.1 uncultured Anaerolineales bacterium | reverse complement strand
AGGCGTCGCCTGGGCATCGGCCTCGATGTGCCGGTCATCGGCTTTGTTGGCCGGCTGGAACCCCAAAAAGACGTCGCCACGCTGATCGAAGCCGTGGCCGAATTGAGCCACAGCCGGCCCACACTGCTGGCCCTGATCATCGGCGATGGTAGCCTGCGGTCCTCGCTGGAGCAACAGGCTCATCGCCTGGGGGTTGCGAACCAGGTGCGATTCCTGGGTTATCGGTCGGACGTGCCGGCCGTGCTGCCGGCCCTGGACGTGTTCGTGCTGCCCTCGCTGTATGAGGGGTTGCCCTACACCGTCCTGGAGGCGATGGCCGCTGGGGTTCCGGTCGTCGCCACGGACATCCCGGGTACCAGGGAGGTGATTCAAGATGGCGTTACGGGCCGGCTGGTCCCACCCCGTGACGCGGAAGCGCTCCGCAAAGCCGTGGAAGAACTCCTTGACAGACCCGATCTGCGGCGAACTCTGGCCGGGGCCGGCTTCGATCAGGTCGAGCGAGCGTATCGCCTGGAGGACTCCGTGCGCCGGATGGAAGAGGTGTATCTGGATGCCCTGAGCGCAAAGCAGGTTGCCCGCCGTGCGCCTTTCCAGGGGGAAGTGTCATGAAAGCGCACGCCTGGCGGATGCCGACGGGGCCGCTCATCATCCTCGACCTGGCATTCACCGAACTGGCATTGATACTGGCTGATGCAGCGCGACGCAGCCTGCCCCTTGGCGCCCGGATCGATCCCTGGACGGTGTATCTGACGCCGAAAGTCGCGGCCGTCGTGGCGATGGTGTGGGCTGCCGTGCTGGCCATTCTGGGCACGTACAACGTTCGTAATCGGCTCGATTTGGAGACGGAGGTCAAGACTACCGGGGTCAGCGTGACATTCGCCTGGTTCACTCTGGCAGCCGGCTTCTATCTCCTGAAAGTTGAGAACTTCTCCCGGATTCTATTCGGCTACTTCTACCTGTTCGACCTGGCGCTGCTCCTCGGTGTTCGTGTTGTCTTCCATCAGGTGGCGCGCCATGTCGGGGTGGGCGCTGGGACGCGTCGGGTGCTTCTGGTGGGGGCCGGCAGCATCCGCGAGGAATTGGCACGGCAGATCCAAGACTGGCGTGGCTACATGCTGGTGGGCTTCGTTGAAGATGGTGCGGAGGGGTTGCAGGTGAATCGCTCGGGAGTACCGATACTCGGCGTCCTCTCCGAGACCAGCGAGATTGTCGATCGCTTCGGCGTGGACGAGGTGATCATCGCGCCGGCCTCTGCCGAGCGCGGCAAGGTTGCCAATCTGGTGCTCGACCTCCAAGGCCGACCCATCCGCGTACGCGTCGTCCCCGACTCGCTGGAGGCCGTTGCCGCCGGGCCAAGAGTGCGAGAGTGGGCCGGCATCCCGCTCATCGACATCGAGGAGCCGCCGATCCGGGGGTTGAACCGCGTTCTCAAGCGCGCTCTGGATCTCTTTGGTGCGCTGGTCGGTCTGACCGTGTGCGCTCCGCTCATGGCTGTGATCGCCCTGCTGATCAAGCTGGATTCCCCGGGGCCGGTTTTGTTCGTGCAGGAACGAGCCGGCCAGTATGGCAACCCGTTCAGGATGTACAAGTTTCGCTCCATGGTGGCCGACGCTGAGGAGAAGTTGCCCGAAGTGATCGACATCGACGCGCTGGCAGAGCCGGCTTTCAAGCTGAAGCACGATCCCCGCGTGACCCGGGTCGGTCGATGGCT
>CAYYSH010000168.1:0-5113 GCA_964474265.1 uncultured Anaerolineales bacterium | reverse complement strand
ACGAGTCTGGACGAGCTGCCCCAGCTTTTCAACGTGCTGAAGGGTGAGATGAGCCTGGTGGGGCCGCGTCCCGAAGAAGTGCGCATGGTGCAGCGCTACACACCGCTACAGAGCCAGAGGTTGCTGGTTAAACCCGGGATGACCGGGTCGATGCAAATCAGCGGGCGCGCTGACTTGTCGATGGATGAGCGCGTGAAGCTTGAGCTGGCCTACATCCAGAACTACTCGCTGCTGAAGGATCTGGAAATTTTGGCCAGGACGTTGCCGGCGGTGCTCTCCGGTCGGGGGTCATACTGACAGATGTCTGAGCGTCGAACAGATCAGGCGGGGCGGTGGCTGGCTTTCTTGCTGAGCCTGGCTCTGGTACGTGGCCTGCTGTATGCCGCCATCATCCCACCGTGGATGGCGCCAGATGAGCCACGTCACTTCGAGCACGTGCGCCTGATCTATGAGAATGGCCGGCTGGTGAGTGGGTCAGACCTCTCGTTGCCGATTCAGCGGGCGATCATCGCCTCGATGGATCGGTTTGACTTCTGGCGCTTCGGTCGTTTCGTCAATCCCAGGTTCCGGCCAGGCACGTTGCCCCAATCGTTTGACGACATCTGGTACCCGGGTGAGTATAACCCCGACGAACCCAACATGGCGCACGAGCTTCACCAGCCATCGCTGTACTACGCATTGGGTGCCACGGTGCTGTATGCACTGCCGACGGATGACGTGACCATGCAATTGTACGTGTTGCGACTGCTGTCCGTTCTCATTTGCGTGGTCATCGTTGGTCTGGCGTATCTGGTGAGCCGGACGCTGTTCCCTGAGGAGCCGGCGCTTCAACTTGTCGTGCCGTCTTTTGTTCTGTTTTTGCCGACGTACACCTTCGTGTCAGCTTCCGTGAACAACGACCGTCTCGCAGAGCTGGCTGCCGCTCTGGTCATCAGCCTGCTGACCTTGATTCTGGCGCGTGGCGCCCGGCCGGCGACGGTTGCATCACTGGTCGGGGCGTTGTTACTGGCGCTTCTCGCCAAGCGGAGTGCGCTGTTCACCTGGGGGGTGGCGGTTGTGGCCGGCTTTCTCTGGCTGTGGGCTCGTTCATTGCGCTGGGACCAGTGGGGGCGGGTGGTGCTGGTCGTGGTTGGAGTGTTGGTGCTCGGCGGACTGGGCTGGCGGCTCCAGGGAGGGCCGTCGGGCAGGTTCGCCGGGTTTTTCTCGCGGCAGGTGGTCCGGGCGACATCGCTTGACCCCGGCGCGATGCTTGCTGACTTGCAGGCGAATCCCGACCGGTATTTCTGGCGTCCGTTCCGCAGCTTCTGGGGGCGATTTGGGTGGGAGAATGTTGGTTTCCCCGACCCGTGGTTTGTGGTGCCGGCCCTCTTCGTCCTGGTCGCAGGCCTGGGGCTGATTGTTCTGTGCCGGCAGGCCCTGGCCGGGAGGTCGCCTTACGCGCGCTGGCAGTGGGCGGCTTTCTGCCTGTTCGGCGTCGCTATCTTCCTGGCCTCTGTGGTGAACGTCGTTGCTGTGGTTGCCGGCAACGTGGGCACCCAGTGGGTGATCTTCATCCCGCACGGTCGCTACTGGTTCCCAGTGTTGATCCCAATCGCGACTCTCCTGAGCGTGGGCCTGATGGCCTGGATCCCGCCCCGGTATCGGGCGGCGGGGGCCAGGCTGATGGTACTGAGCATGGTTGCTTACGATGTGGCAGCGATGACGTTGGTGATCATTCCCTTTTTCTATGGCTGAGGGGCCCGGTGCACCCTGGCACGACGAGTAGGGGCGACCCTTGCGATCGCCCTGGGCAGGTGCAAGACCCGTCCCTACCAACCCAGTTTGAATGCACCGATCTTCTATGGCCTGTCACGGTCTTCGTTGCCATGCGAGTCTGGCTGTGGCTGGTGGCTGCTGCAGCGATGTTAGTCACCGGCTTCGAGCCCGGCGAGACGCTGGTACGCCGCTTTTACCTGGGTCAGGAGCCGGTCGCCGGCGGACTGGCCGGGTTGCTCCTTGGCCCGTGGCAACGGTGGGATGCCTTGTGGTACACGAAAATTGCCCGGTGGGGGTATTCGCCGGCGGACGGGAGCACGAACCTGTTTCCGCTGTACCCGACATTGGTTGGCCTGGCAGGCCGGCTGCTGGGAGGGCGGTATCTCCTGGCAGCAACTCTGGTGTCCAACCTGGCATGTCTGGTTCTGTTTGTGGTGTTCTATCGACTGGTTTGGCTGGAGACCGACTCCGAAACCGCACGCCGGTCGGTGTTGTACCTGGCGCTTTTTCCCACCGCCTTCTTTTTCCTGGCCCCGTACACGGAATCGCTGACTCTGACGGCGATCACCGGCAGTGTGTTGGCCGCGCGCCGGCGTCGTTGGTGGCCGGCTGGGCTCCTTGGTCTGGCAGGGGCACTGGCTAAACTGCCGGGCGCACTGATCACACTGCCTCTGCTGTGGGAGTGGTGGCATACGCAGACGAGACGCATGCGGGATGTCGTGGCGCTGTGGTTGCCGCCTGCCGGCGCGCTGGGTTTCATGGTCTATCGGTTTGTCGTTATTGGCAACATGCCTGGAGGCAGCACCTCGTCGCTTTTTCGCCACCCGTTCTTCTACCCGACGGCAGCGCAGAAGGTGTGGGCCTGGCGTTTCGTGATGCCTTGGGAAGGAGTTGAACGTGCTGTGGCCGCTCTGTTCGTTCCCCAGGATGCCACCTCGTGGGTGCGGGCGGGGCTGGAGCTTGCCTGGGTGATTGGCCTGGTTCTGGCCGCGGTCGCAACATGGCGCCGGCTGCCCGGTATCTACGGCGTATACATGGTTGTCTTGTTGGGTGTCACGCTGATGTGGGTGGATACCCTGCGACCGTACTCGACCATCTACAGGCATGGGTTGTTGTATTTTCCGGTTTTCATGTTGCTGGGAATCGCAGGGGCGCGCCCATGGATTCACCGCGCACTGGTTGCTGTATTCGTGCCGGCGCAGGCCCTGTTCACCGCCTTTTTTGCCTTATGGTACTGGATGGGGTAGGATTGGGCGTCGTGGAGGCTCAATATGTCTGAATCGAAAGTAAGGGTTGTGGCACTACTCACCCTTTTCGTCGGAATTGTGGGCATGGCTGGTGTAGGGGTGCAGAGCAGGTCGCCGGCTTCTTCCCGCGGGGGCTTTGCTCAATCGAGTGCCACGATGCCGGCAGAGCTCGACGTGTTCGTGTACATGCCGCTGCTGGCGGTTCACCGGCAGGTGTCGCCGTCCGTCACGCCGACATCGACTGCCAGCAGGATGCCAGGCCCGCCGGCCACCCATACCTCTACTCCGACACCCTCATTGACGGTGACCTCTGGCGTGACAGCAACGCCGACGGAGACCGGCACCCCTGGACCGAGCCCCACGTCAACGTTCACACCGACCGACACGCCTACACCGACGGCAACCCTGACGTCTGCGGCTACGGCGACGTCCACGATGACCAGCACGCCCTCATCAACGAGCACATCCACACCTACCACCGGTCCGTCCCTGCTGACGAACACACCAACAGGTACATGGACTGCGACAGCCACGGCAACCGTGACACCGACGCCTACCCAGAACCCCGGGCTTGATCAGCCGCCGTTTGGCGTGCAAATGTTCGGGGAGTGGAATGACGCTGCGGCGCGGAGTCACGTGGTGAATGCCGGCCTCACCTGGGTGCGATTGTACGTGCACTGGGAGTGGGTGGAGCCGGCCAATACGACGCCGGACAGCTTCAACTGGTCACCGGTAGATAGCATGGTGCAGGTTGTGGAGAGCCAGGGCCTGCTCCCGCTGATCACGGTGCAGGGCGCACCTGCCTGGGCAGCCCAATTCGCATGTGGCCCGCTCAATGTGGATAGTATCCCGGAGTTTGCCAGTTTCCTTGGCGCGATGGTCGAAAGGTACGATGGCGATGGTGTGGCCGACATGCCTGGACTCTTACACCCTGTGAAGTACTATGAACTGTACAATGAGCCGGATTGGGAAGGGGATCCATCGGGAGCGCCTGGCGGCTGCTGGGGGCAGGATGTCGATCACGACGGAAGAGATGACGTGTACGAATACGTGGACATGCTCCAGGCCGCATATCCGGCGATGAAGGACGCTGACCCGGATGTGCAGGTAGTTTTCGGATCTCTGGCACACGATCGGTGTTCGGGGTGCCTGTTCGATCTGGACTTCCTCGACAAGGCGCTGAACGCCGGCGCGGGGGCGTACTTCGACATCCTGGGTTTTCACCAGTATGATGCATTTCGGGACAACTGGGACGGGACGCTGCCATGGAATCAGGGGATTCTGGGCAAGATCGCGTACCTGAAGGGCACACTCAACAACCACGGCCTGAGTAAGCCGATGTTGACGACGGAGGTGGGGTTGCATGTTGGCAGTGGGACGCCCACCCAGGCGAATCTGGAGAAGCAGGCGCGGCACCTGGTGCACGTGTATGTGCGAGGGATTGCCGGCGACCTCAGGGTCATCATCTGGTATGAGTTGGTGGACAGGCCTGGCGAGAGCTTACAGTATGGATTGTTTGACGCGGGATGGAACCCGCGGCCGGCGTATACCGCGCTGCAGGTATTGACGCAGCAGTTGGTGGCGACCACAGGGGTGCCGGCGGTATTTGAGGAACAATTGGGATCTGGCCAGACAGGCTCACAGTATATTCAGGCTTATCGCTTCCGCATGCCGGACGGCACCCGGAAGCTGGTCCTCTGGACTGACCAGGGTTGTAAGATCAAGCAAACAGGTTGTGAGGTGACGGCAAACATGGCGATCGGAGCGGCCCAACTGGGAGGCACGTGGACCGGGCGCTTAAGAGTCGTGAATGAGTATGGAAGTATCACGATGGTCGAAGATGGGGGAGGTGGTGATCTGGACGGCGTTGTCAATGGGGCTATTACGCTTCAGATCACCCAGGCGCCTGTCTATGTTGGGGTTGCGCCTTGAATCATCGCCCTGGAACGGCAACAGGGCAGTCGCATCCTTGCCCTGAACCTGCCGAAGAGATTGACATTATAGCAACAATGGGTTCACAGAGCGAATTTAGGTGCGATAACCCTGGGAATGGTAACAGGGCTATCGCATCTAATTTTCGAGCCGAAATGCGCCATTTAGAGTCACGAAAC
>CAYYSH010000167.1:0-6862 GCA_964474265.1 uncultured Anaerolineales bacterium | reverse complement strand
TTAATTACAGGAATCGCTTCAGTTATCGTGGGCATAGCAGTATACAGGCTGCGTCTCATCTCATAGTGCTCGTGCGATGGATGTCGGACAGTGATCTTGATAGGTAGAAGGTTGATTCTGTCTATCTACTTGTCCGCTTTTATTCGCTACCCGGTGAATCGGCTGCAGCGAGGTCCCCATTGGCCGTGCTATCGGGTCACTTGACAGCCGTCAGAGGGTGTGGTATCTTCCCAGATGAGCAAGCAGCACACCCTGTCCGCGCCTGACAACGAATTCCATCATCCAAAACCTACACGACCCGGTGGCGAAAGCGGGTGTCATCGCAAGGAGGCGAGAAAATGGATAAGCCCTGGCTGCAACACTACGACCCGGGAGTTCCAGCGACTCTGGACTACCCAGAGGTTCCGCTGTATCACTTTCTGGAAGAAAGTGCCCGCCGGCATCCCGCGCTGCCGGCCACCATCTTTTTCGACGCCAGGCTGACGTACAGTGAGCTGGATGCGCTGGCCAATCAGATCGCCCACGCGCTCATTGGCATGGGAGTTCAAAAAGGCGATCGAGTTGCCTTGCTGTTGCCGAATACGCCGCAGTTTGTGGCCAGTTTCTACGGCATTTTGAAGGCCGGCGGCATTGTCGTCGCCAACAACCCGCTGTACACGGCCAAGGAGCTGACCTACCAGCTCAACGATGCCGGCGCCGAGACCATCATCACCCTCAGCAAGATGTATCCGACTGTCAGGAAAATCCTCCCGGATACCAGACTCAAGAACGTGATCGTGACCAACATTAAGGAGTACATGCCCTTTGTCCTGCGCACTCTGTTCACCTTTTTGCGTGAGAAGAAAGACGGACATCGGGTGGAACTCGCGGCCGGCCATCACTGGTTCCAGGACTGGATCCAGGGACAGCCAACCAGTGCCCCTGAAGTCGAGGTCGGCCCGGACGATGTGGCCATTTTCCAATACACCGGTGGCACAACCGGCGTCTCCAAGGGTGCCGTTGCACAACACCGCGCTCTGGTCGCCGATACGTTGCAGATTGACGCCTGGGTGCCGGATCGACGTGAGGGTGAGGAAACGTACCTGGGTGTCATCCCCTTCTTCCACGTGTATGGCATGGTGGCCTGCATGAGCGTGGCCATCTATCAGGCTGCCCGGCTGGTGCTGTTACCGCAGTTCAATGTGGACGACGTGTTGAAGGCTATCGACAAGTACAAGCCGACCTTCTTCCCGGGCGTGCCGGCCATGTACGTGGCCATCAACAACCATCCGGAGATCGACAAATACGACTTGCGCTCGATTCGCGCGTGCATCAGCGGTGCGGCCCCTCTGCCTGTCGAGGTGAAGAAGCGCTTCGAAGAGCTGACGGGTGGCAAGCTGTGCGAGGGCTACGGCCTTTCGGAAGCCCCCACCGCAACACATTGCAACCCCATCTACGGTGTCAACAAGCCAGGCTCCATCGGCTTGCCGCTTCCGACGGTGGAATGCAAGATCGAAGACCTGGAGACTGGTGAGGCGCTGCCACCGGGCAAGGCCGGCGAACTTTGTATTCGCGGTCCCCAACTGATGCAAGGCTATCTCAACCGGCCAGAGGAGACGGCGGAGACCCTGAAGGACGGTTGGCTCCACACCGGTGACATTGCGTACATGGATGAGGATGGCTACTTCTTCATCGTGGACCGGAAGAAGGACATGATCATCAGCGGTGGCTACAACGTGTATCCGCGAGAGGTGGAAGAAGTGCTCTACCAACACCCGGCCGTGCAGGAGGCAGCAGTGGCCGGCGTGCCCCACGAGTACTACGGCGAGATGGTTAAGGCCTACGTGGTCTTGAAAGAAGGCGCATCCGCCACCGAGGAAGAGATCATCCAGTTCTGCAAGGAAAACCTGGCGTCGTACAAAGCGCCCAAGCAGGTTGAGTTCCGCGATTCGCTGCCCAAGACCCTGGTGGGCAAGGTCTTGCGCAGGGTACTGGTTGAAGAGGAAAGAAAGCAACTGGCAGCCGGCGAACAGTCATCCCCTGTCGGCGGATAGGTGCCGGATGAAACTGACTCCGGCGACTCAACCCCGGGGCGTTTGGCTGCCAGGTTGAATGGAGTCGGCCAGAGGCAGGGCTTTATGGAACGTGTGAACTTGCACGAGTACGTGGGTGCGGTGCACATGCACACCGTCCACTCTGATGGGACAGCGACACACGACGAGATTGCGTTCATCGCCGGCCAGGCCGGCCTGGACTTCGTCGTTGTCACCGACCACAACGTCCGGGTCCCTGAAGCCGAAGGCCGCTATGGCGATGTACTGCTGCTGATTGGCGAGGAGGTTCATGACCCGAATCGCCAACCGGAGAGCAGCCATCTGCTGGTCTTCGGCGTTGGCCGCAGCCTGGCCGATCACGCTGCGGACCCGCAGGCTCTGATCGATGCAGTCCGGGAGGCCGGCGGCCTGGCCTTCATCGCCCATCCCTTCGAGCACTCGGCGGCCTACGCCAATGAGCCTGATCTCGACTGGCGAGACTGGCACGTGAATGGTTACACGGGGCTGGAATTGTGGAACACCATGAGCGAGTTCAAAGCCTATGTCCCGAACCTGCCCCAGGCACTCCTCATGGCCTATTTCCCGACTATTGGGCTGCGTGGCCCATTTCCTGAGACGCTTTCCCGCTGGGATGAACTGCTGGCCAGTGGCCGGCGAATAGCCATCATCGGGGGGCCGGATGCCCACGGCACGGTTTACCGGAAAGGACCGCTCCGGCGACCGGTGCTCCCGTATGACTGGCTGTTCCGGGCTATACGACTGCACATCCTGTGCGATGAGCCGTTCAACCGGGACGTGGAGCACGATGCGACGGCAGTGTACAGCGCTCTTGGGGCCGGCCAGGCTTTCATCGCCTACGATTGGATTGGTGATGCGACCGGCTTCCGCTTCGTGGCCCGTAGCGGCGGTGACGAGGCCGGCATGGGACAGGAACTCACACTGATGAACGATGCAACACTGGACGTTTCCTCCCCGCTCGCCGCACACATTCGATTGCTGCACAATGGCCGGGTTGTCGCTGAACATCGTGGCCGGCGGCTGCGCTACCGGACGAGCCAACCCGGCGCATACCGCGTGGAAGCCTATCGCCGGCATTTGTTCCGCGAGCGAGGTTGGGTATACACCAACCCGATCTATCTCAGGAGGTTGTAGCCATGCCATTTTGCCCCAATTGCCGTGGCGAATATCGACCCGGTTTCACATGGTGCGTTGATTGCGATGTGGCGCTGGTTGATGAACTGCCGCCCGAACGCGAGGAGGCCGGCGAACCCCCGGTGGTCGTCTACGAAACTCGCGATCAGATCAAAGCGGACGTGGTCCGTGCCAAGCTGGAATACTACGGCGTGCGCGCAGTTCTGAGCGGCGAACTGGCACAACGGAGCCTCTGGAACCCGATGGCGCCGAGTCTATTCGGCCCTATCCGCATTCTTGTGCCGGCCGACCAGGCCGAGGAGGCACGCAAAATTCTGGAAGAGACCGACGAACCGTGAATCTCAAGGCTCCTCATCGGTGGGATGTCTCCCCGCAACAGGCGATGGAGATCCAGCGCCGGCTGCGCGATCAGGTGATCACCGAGACCACCTTCGATCGACTGGAGACGGTGGCCGGCATCGACTGCGGCTTCCACGACGACCGGGCGCGTGCAGCCGTCGTTGTCCTGGACTACGAGCATCTGCGCCCGGTTGATCAGGCCGTGGCCGAAATACCGGTGCCGTTTCCGTATGTCCCTGGCCTGCTTTCGTTCCGGGAGACGCCGGCCATCCTTGAGGCTCTCGGGAAACTCCGCGTGGAGCCCGACCTGCTGATCCTCGATGGTCACGGCTACGCGCATCCTCGCCGGCTGGGGCTGGCATGCCATGTGGGTGTCATCACCGACATGCCGGCCATCGGGTGCGCCAAGTCGCGCCTGATTGGCGAGCATGCAGACCCGCCGACGGAGGCCGGCAACTGGGTTCCGCTTTACGATGCCGGCGAAATCATCGGTGCGGTGGTCCGTTCGCGGACTGATGTCTCACCCATCTTCGTCTCCATTGGCCACAGAGTCGATCTGGAGACGGCGGTCAGGGTAGTGTTGCACTGCTGCACGAAATACAGGCTGCCGGAAACCACGCGCTACGCTCATCGTGTGGCCGGCGGCGAACGCCTGGATGTTCAACCCCGCCTTTTTTGACCCCCCAACCTTTTCCCAACGCAAAACCATATTTTACAAACTTTTTAGCATAACATTTTCATTGCCAGCCTCGTTATAGTGTATAACGAGGGTTAGGATCGTTGTGCGATTTCAGGTGTCCGTGCATCACGATCCTCGAACAAGCGGCGGAGACGGGCCCAGCCAACAGGAGGGTTGAACTTGCAGTACTGGCCCGGTCCCCCAGGACGAACAGGGGAGCCCCCATTGTCGGGGCGTTGCTCTGTGCGTTTCATTCCCGTTTGCATACATTCGTTCTACGCATAGGTGATCCAGCCGGCAGCCGACCAGGTTGGCTGCTGACCCCAATCCTGCCCACCTCGCTATAGCTCATCCCGTGTGGATGAGCCGTTTCAACATTTTCATTGAGCGGACCGACAACTGAGTATTAAGCAGGCTTGTCTCAAAGGGGGTGATGCCCGGCGATACAATACGTGAGCCCGGGTTGGCTCAGAAGACGGCGTGATGTTGAAAGTTAGCGGGATAAAGTACCTGTCCGAAAGCGCTCTGGCTGGTCTCTGACCAGGCCGGGGGGCGACTTGCCCCAGCGATTCTTCGGATAGGCTCAAGCGGAAAGGGAAGTCACCATGGAAAAGAGAACGGGCTGGATGATCGTTGTGTTGTTAGTTGTACAGATGTTGTTGCTTGCTGTTGCGCCGGCTTTTGCCGGCGGCGATGCCCCCGAGGGTGCTTACTCGCCGGACAGCGTGACCCTGGATAGCGACACGGTGCATGACATCGCTGTCCTGGGTGAGCAGATGCAAAGCTTCCTCTCCCTGAACAAGGACGGTACGTTGTCACTGGGTGAGGTAGACACGACCGCTGTGAATGTCAGCGACGAGTACCTGGAAAGCTACAAGGCGGCTCTGACGTACATCAACGCCGCCATCGAGCAAGGGCTGTTCACTGTCGATGAGAACTTCCAGGTGAAGTGGCCTGATGAAGCAAATGCCTCGGACGTGGCTACCCAGGCAGCACCAGAGGCTATCGAGCCGGACTGGTCCGCGTACCCAACAGGCTATGGCCTGTACATGAACTTCGGTTACAACGATGTTCGGCAGTACTTGCCGCGGCGTGGTCTATCAACGGCGCTGTCGCTGGCAAGTTATGTTCGCCGGCCCCATATTGCGACCCCATACACGTATCACTTCACGTATTACCGGGTCTACCGGTATTACTATAGCTACGCGTATCGGCACTACGGGGTTTGGTCCTACGTGCCCTGGTACTACCTGGGGTCCTACTCCGGGCATTACTATCCATCGTACCGTTACATTTACTACTGGTACCCCTACGGGCACTACTGGTACTACCGGTATTGCTACTATTAAGTTGCGGTAGTTACACCGGTGGCTGATGGTACCTCAGCCAGCAGAATCACGCGAGGGTGAGGTAAGTGGGCAGCCTGCTTTGCAGGCTGCCCACTCTTATTACCAACGCATTGGCAAGTTGCAGAAGTCACAAAGCAGGCTGCCATTCTCAGATCGCTATTCACCTTTTGCCGGGTTGGTGAACTGCAAGTACAATTATCAGCGTCCAGCATCTGTGCTCGCGGTCTGACTGGAACTTCGAGGACGTGTCATGCGTTGAATATCACAGGGGCGGCGTGCTGGCCTCGTGGTGACGCCGGCCCTTGCCGGCCAGCACCGAAAGACACCGGCCGCCAGGTGTGAGCCGGCTGACCCAGGCGGTCGCGCGTGGCCCGATCCGAGACGCCGCCCCCACGCTGAGCCCTATGTGTCACCTTTCAGGTTGGTAGCCACCGTACCGGGTTAAGAGAACAAGCGGCAGGTACATGTTATGAGCAGCACGGGAAGGAAAGGTGGTTCGAAACATCGTTCGCCATTCCTCATTGCAGTCCTTGTAGCCCTGGTGGTACTCCTGGCCGGCCACCCGGCCTCGGCCTGGCAACCCGCTGGGGGCATCGTCTGGTCGGCCGAGCCGTTCTTCGAGGGTATCGTCAAGTTCGGTGAGTGGCTACCCATCCGCGTTATCCTGTCCAACCAGGGGGCTGACCGGAGCGTGGAAGTTCACGCCACCCTCGCGTCTGCAGAAGGACAGGCTACCTACGTCCAACCGGTGGAACTGCCGGCCGGAGCCCACAAGCAGGTTACCTTGTACGTGATACCCAGCAGTTTCTCGCGCCGGCTGCGCCTCTCTCTGATGGAAGGCTCGGAGGAATTGGAGCATACCACCGTGGAGTTGCACCCCATCAGCTACCAGGCTTTGCTGGTCGGGATCGTTGCCCAAGACCCTGACGCGCTGTCCGCTTTGCGAACCATTTCCATCCGTGGAGGCAGCCCGCGAGCCATCGCCTTCGACATCGACGGGGTCCCTGATAGAGTCGCCGGCCTGGGGTCCTTCGACGTCCTGGTGTTCAACGACGTGGATACCAGCCAACTCTCGCCAGCCCAGCGACAGGCGCTAACCGGCTGGGTTCACGTGGGCGGTCACCTCATCCTCGGGGGCGGGCCCAGCGCTGCTCTCACCACCGCCGGCCTCCCGACTGAACTATTGCCGGTGACGCTGGATGGTACACAGACGGTCCAGGCGCTGCCAGGGCTGACCGACATCGCTGGTGAGCCGGTGCGTGTCTCGGGGCCGTTTGTCGTCGCCAGGTCAGGGGTGAACAGCGGAGCAA